>CANRJK010000001.1 GCA_947630955.1 uncultured Bacilli bacterium
TTTCTACAATTTCTATTTGGCATATCCATTATACCACTTTTTTGTTTATCAGTCATAAAGTTTAACACAACTTTTTATAAATAGAAACTATCTACCTCAGTATCATCTTCATTACTTTCTTCTTCATAGATATTTTTTAATGTGTTTAAAACATTTTCACTATAATCACTTTTAATAATATCACTAATACTTATAATACCTATAAATTCATTATTTTCTTCTACTAATAATCTTTTAACTTGTCTTTTACCCATAATGTCTAAAGCTATTTTGATATCACTATCAGAGTTAATGGAAATAATATCTCTAGTTAAAAGATTTTTTATTTTCCTTTTATGTTTACTAATACCACGAGTAACAATGTCACGATCGGTAATTACACCAACAATTTTACCATTATCTTCAATGGGTAAAAAACCAATATCATTTTCACTCATTATTAAGCTAATGTCGGTTAGTGATGCATCTATTTCACCAGTTATAATTTTTCTTTTGTATATATCTTTAATTAACATATTATCACCATTTATATTATTTGTTTTTAATATATGATTTATACTTATAATATAATGTAATATGAAAAAGCATAGTCGAAATACTGGTATTTTTTTAATATTTATTATTATTTTTGGTATTATTTTAGGATTTAGATTAATTAAAAAAAAAGTAACACCAATTGTCATGTTAGCAGCTAAAGAAGAAACCAATAAGTTATCGACACTTATTATTAATGACGCTATTAAAAAACAAGTTGTTGATGGCATTAGTTTTGATAAATTATTTATTATTACGTATGAAGGTGATGAGATAGCCACTATTGATTTTGATTCTGTGATGGTTAATAAAGTATTATCGACAATTACGAATACCATTCAATTAAATATTAAATATTTAGAGCAAGGAAATATTGATATGTTACAGTTGTCTGATAATGTTTTAGCGCATTATAATCATAAAAAATTAAAAAATGGTATTGTTTATGAAATACCATTAGGTTTAGTTTATAACAATCCTTTTTTATCTAATTTAGGACCTAAAATTCCTGTCCGTATTAGTTTAATGGGAAGTGTTAATAGTGATGTTAAAACCAAAGTGACTAATTATGGTATAAATAATGCTTTAATTGAAGCTTATGTTGATGTTGAAGTTAATTTACAAGTTATTTTGCCTTTTCAATCAGAAGATACAATTGTTAAAACAAGTGTCCCTTTAGCGCTTAAAATGATTAGAGGTAAAGTTCCACAATATTACGCCAATGGTAGTTCTAATTCATCGATAAGTTTACCAATTAGTTAGAATTTGTACAAATGTTATGCAAATAATGTTATAATATATTTATTAAGAAGGTGTAGTTAATGAGTAAAAAAGTAAAATTAGATGATTATGAATGGGAACTAATTGAAGAATATAAAGATGGTTATGATGAAAAAGCCTTAAAAGAAAAATATACTGACTATTTTGAGCCATATGATTATATAATTGGGGATTGGTCTTACGGTAAATTACGCTTAAAAGGTTTTTGTAAAAAAATAAATAAAATTTGTAATCGTATGAACGATATTAAATTCAAAGATGATTACATTAAAAATCTTTGTAGTTATGAGTGTAAATATTTTATCATTCAAAAGGTGAAAGACAAGTAATTACTTGTTTTTTTACTATAATAATGTTATAATCCTGATAGTAGGTGATATGGTGGAAGGAAGAATAATAAGGGTTGTTGATACTGATGGAACACAATTAGATGTTGAACTTATTTCCATTTTAGAAAATGATAATAATAAATATTTAGTTTATACTAAGGGTGAAAAACAAAAAAGTGGAAATATTATCATATATATTACAAAATTAGTTGTAAAACAAGGTGAGTATTATCTAGATAATATTGTCAATGATAAAGAGTGGGATAGTGTTAAATCACTAATGAGTAAGCTTATAAATAAATAATACTTGGGGAGTGTGTGATATGAAGCTAGGTTACAGTAATCCAGTTATTACGTATGAAGAAATAGTAAATGCTCTAAAAGCAATAATTGATTGTTCTTTAAATGACAATTATTTAGATGATTTTAATTATTTAAATGTGAAATATGAATCTGAGGTTAAAACAGATTTAGATGAAAAATGGGAAGTTGCTTTAAGAAAAGCTATCAAAGATTTAGAAAAAGCAATAGATTCTTCTAGTAAGGTTATTAAAAACAATCTAGAAAAAGAATTACAACGAATTGAAAATGATGTTTTAAAGATGAATAGCCTTTATTTAATAGGTCAAGAAAAAAGAAAACTTGCATCACAAGAAGTTTTTGTTCAGAAATTACGTGAAAAATCTTTAAAAACAGATGTTTTGTATGAAATACCAAAGGAAGATTCTTTTTCTAACATAGATAACATTGATACTAATAAAATATTTAGTGATTTTGAAAGAAATGCGATTATTAACTTTCCAGACTTCTTTAAAGAAGAAATTGCCATCGCTAAAGGTGAAGAAGAAAAAGATGATGTTTCACTTAATGACTTATATAATACAATTGAATTAGAGCCTATTCCAATTGAAGATTACGCTAAACCAGAAGAACTAAAACCAGATGGTGATGTTGATCTTTATCGTGTTTCTTTAATTAGAAAAGCAATTGATAAAGCTAAAGAGAAAAATGATCCTAAATTAGTTCAAATGCTTGAAGAAAGATTGAATAAAGAATTAGGAAATAATAAATAATTTCTCTTTTTCTTTTAGATTTTAGAAAAGGATGATTAATGATATGAGTAGTACTGGTGTAATGGACCATAAATGTAAAAATTGTGGTGCCGTATTGAAATTTAATCCACATGATCAAAATTGGGTATGTGAGTTTTGTAAAAGTACTTTTAATAAAGACGAAATAGCATCTTATGAAAAAAGTCGTGGTGTAGAAGAGTTAACAAAGGAAACAGAAGCTGTCAAACTAGATACTAATTGGGAGGGAATGGATGTTTATTCTTGCCCAAACTGTGGTGCAGAAATTGTAGCAGATGAAAATACTTCAGCAACTTTTTGCGTTTATTGTAAAAATACAGCTATCTTAAAAAATAAATTAGTAGGTGAATTTAATCCTAATAAAATAATTCCTTTTTATAAGACTAAAGAAGATGCTATTGCAGCTTTCAAAAATATTGGTAAAGGAAAAATTCTAATGCCTAAATTTTTTAATAACAAAAAAAATATTGATGAAATACGTGGTGTTTATATCCCTTTTTGGTTATATGATTATAATGTAGCTGGCAATATTGTTGGTGAAGCAAAAAATATTAGTACGTGGACTTCAGGTGACCGACAATATACTAAGGTAGATACGTTTGCTGTAACTAGAGGGGGTTCAATGTCATTTCAAAAAATACCTGTTGATGGCTCTAATAATTTTGATAATGACACTATGAACTCTATTGAGCCTTTTGATTATCAAGGTTTAGTTGATTTTAATCACTCTTATTTATCAGGTTTCTTAGCTCAAAAGTACGATGTTGGTAAGGATAAAGCTAGTGAAGATGCTTTAGTGCGTGCTAAAAATTCAACTAATGAAGTTTTAAAAAGAGATATAGTGGGATATGATGAAGTTATTATTACTAACTCTAATCATAATGTTAGCTTAGTAAATTGTGATTATGTATTATTACCAGTATGGTTATTAAATATAAAGTATAAAAATAAAATTCGAACTTTTGCGATGAATGGTCAAACTGGAAAATTAATAGGTGATTTACCAATTGATTCTAAAAGAGCAATTTTTGTATGGTTATTAAGTTTTGCTATTTGTATGCTTGTAGGTTCACTTATTTGGTATATGATAGGGTGATAGAAATGAAAAAATTTATACTTGTTTTAGTTACACTTTTTTCCATTACTTTTGGTATGGGAAGAATCCAAGCAGTTGAAAGTGTTAATTCTAGTGAAAAAATTTATGATTATGGCAATTTATTAACCGAAACAGAGAAATTAGAAATAAAAGATTTAATTATGAATTTTATTAACACATACAAATTAGATATGGTTGTAGTAACGCAAAGAAATTATTATGGTGATTTAAAAAGTTATGCACAAGATTTTTACGATTATAATGATTTTGGTGAAGGTAAAACTAATGATGGTATTTTACTAGCTTTAAATGCTGATGCTGCGGGATATGAAGCTCAGATAGTTACTACTGGTGAAGGTATTAGGATGTATGATGATGAAAGAATTCAAAATTTATTATCAAGTATGTCTTATGTTAAAGCTGATGGAGCAGGTGCTATTGTAAAAAAATTTGTTAACTTATCAAGTAGCTATGCTAATCAAGGTATTCCAGCTAGTAATAAAAATACTTATATTGATGAAAATGGTAATTATCGTATTAAAAGAAAATATCCTGTTTTTAAATTAGGTTTAATTGCCGTTATTGTTTCAACAGTTATTTTATTGATATTAATAAATAAAAATAAAATGGTAAAAAAAGCTAGCAATGCAAAAGAATATTTGGATAATTCATCAATTTCTATAGTCGATAGAAAAGATCAATTTTTACGAACTAATACAACTAGTGTTGTTATCGCAACTTCTGATGGAGGAAGTAGCGGTGGCGGTGGTTCATCGATAAGTTCTGGTAGTAGTGGTGTATCACATGGTGGCGGTGGTGGACGCCTATAAAAAAAGATTTTCTCAAATCTTTTTTTCTTTAATAATAGGTTTATGAGTTATTTCTTCAATTAAAAAATTATTACCTTTAATTAAACTTAAAACTTTAGTTATTCTTAAATCTAGTGATAAATTATTATTTTTATCATTAGAATAATTAGTTATAATTGGTATATTGATGTCCTTTTTTATATTATTTAAATATTGTTGCCCCTTCTTGTTAAAACCTAAAACACGAATATAAAAGTTATCAATTAATTTATTGTTTTCTTCTTTAGTAAAGGAAAAAAGAAGGTGACTACAAGCTCGCATTAATCTATTATAAGTATAATATTTTGTTTTAACACTATTTATAAATTCCTCTAGTGTTTGAGTATTAATTATTTTTTTCTTCATTCTGTTAGCTAGTTTTTCATCTATTGATACATAGATATCCAAATTATCTTCATTGATAATCTTATACTTAATAAAAGGGAAAAAATCAGCTAACCAAATGGGGTCTTTTATATATTTTAAAACTAATGAGGGAACGGTATCATTTAAATCTTTCTTTTCTTTTATATGTGTTCTAATACTAGTTGCGCTACTGATTTGGCCAGAAAAGTTAGTATCGTGATAATTATTAGTTCTTAAAATTGTTATTGGTTCGATAGGATAGTTATTTTTTATTATTTCTTTAACATAGCCTAAACCAAGTAAGTCATTAGGTTTATCAAAATTATAGCCAGTTTCTTTTTCTAAAGCTTTACAAAGCGCAGTTGGATAATTTATGCCATCATTTAAAAATTTTTGAACTAGTTTTTGATAATTATTTGATTTTAATTGAGTATAAGCACATTGTTTTAAAATATCACTATTATATGTCTCTGTTCCAAAGACAATTTTATTAGCGCCCAGTAATGATAGAATTTTTAAAGCTCCGAAACAGAAGATATCGGCAGCTTGACTAGCATATAAATATGGCAATTCAATAACTAAATCAATACCGTATTGAAGAGCAATCTCTGTTTTTTCCCATTTATTTAAAATACTTAATTCTCCTCTTTGTGTAACATTTCCTGACAAAACTAAGATAATAAAATCATTTGGGAACATTTCTTTTATTTTATTTAAATGGTATAAATGTCCATTGTGAAATGGATTATATTCACAAATAATACCTACGTAATTCATAAAATCACCATCATTATCATATCATATTTTTCTTGCTTTTTTACTAAATATTCTGTATAATGTTCTAGTCGGGTGATATTATGAATTTTAATCTAATGCGACTAAGAAATGGTATCGACAAACAAATAAAGGTAAATGAAAAATATACATTTCAAGAAGAACAACTTAAAAAATATGGTGTTTCTAAACTAGAGGATGTAATAATAGAAGGGGAAATAACATTAAATCCTTTAAAAGAACTATATCTTAGTCTTAATGTTAAGGGTACAATGATAATTCCTTGTGCGATAACCTTAAAACCCGTTTCTTATCCTTTTGATATTGTTATTGAAGGTGATTTATCAGAAATTTCTGATGGAGCTTTAGAAAATTCGGAAAAATACATAAATAGTATTGATATTTTACCAATAATATGGGAAAATATATTAATGGAAATTCCTATGCGTGTTGTAAGTGAAGACGTTAAAGAGACCAAGATGAGTGGCGATGGTTGGCGTCTTATAACAGATGAGGAAGAACACATTAATCCACAATTAGCTGGATTAAAAGACTTATTACAAGATAGTGAGGTGAGATAAATGGCAGTACCATTTAGAAAAGTTAGTAATACTAGAGGTAGAAAAAGAAGAACACATTATAAAATTAGTGAAAATGGAACTACTAAATGTCCAAAATGTGGTAGTGATATAAGACCACATCGTGTATGTTTAAATTGTGGAACATATAAAGGAAAAGAAGTTATTAAAAAAGAAGAAGAAAAATAATTTTTTTCTTTTTTTATATTATTATGTTATAATTTTAATAGTAGGTGAGGGTATGAAAAATAGTCGTAATCGTTTAACACCAATACTGATTTTTATATTATTATTACTCGTTTGGATTTTAATCATTGTTTTAGCTTATAAATTTATTAATAATCACAAAACAAGTATTAAAAAATTAAAATTAACAGATCCTTTGGTAGCTGAATTATATTCTTATGTTACAGATGATGATATCTTTTTCTATAGTAAAAAAGCATATGATTCTGATAATTTACCTGATGAATACCTTATAAGCAAAGCTTCAAGATATCTAACAGTTGAGGATATTGAATTTGTAAACAATAAAGAATTTATCATATCGTATGAATCTTTAGATAACGCTATTAAAATGGCTTTTGGGCCTGATTTTAAGTATGATTTAAGCAAGATAAATACTAATGTTTTAACCTCTTTATCGCTTAAAGAAAATAGTTATTTAAATTTAAATATTCATTATGACAGTAAGAGTAACAATTATCTTGGAAACTATGTAGAAACAGAAAAACAAGATAAAGTAAAAGTTTATCATAAATTAGTAGAAGCAACTAAAACAGATACGGTTAATTTAAAAATTGGTTATTTATTTTATATCAAAGATAATCAATATCAAATATGTAGTGATGAGTCATGTCTTAAAGTAGTAAAGCAAGTATCTAGTTTAAAAGATATTGATTTTGATAAATTTATTACAATAAATTTAAAAAAAGCTAGTGATGAAGTATATTATTATCAAAGTAATATTTGAAAATAAATAAAATTATGATATAATTGACTAAAGTTTGTTTAACGCCGTTTTAGTAGTTTTATAATTAGTAAAAAGAGATTTCATGGTTGGTGAGAATGAAACAAGATTATAAAATGAATTACCTGTTAAGCCGGTAACGCGATATAGTTTTAAGTGCATAATAAGTATTATGAAATAGAGTGGTACCACGGGTAATCTCGTCTCTATAACATAATACTTTTTTTATAGGAGGTATTTATGGAATTAAATAGTTATATTGATCATACTAATTTAAAAGCAACTGCTAGTTTAAAAGATATTGAAAAATTATGTAAAGAAGCCAAAAAGTATCATTTTGCTAGTGTCTGTGTTCAACCATATTATGTTCCTTTAGCTTGTGAATTGTTAAAGGGTAGTAATGTTGAAGTAGGCACTGTTGTTGGTTTTCCTTTGGGAGCAAATACAAAAGAAGTAAAAGTTTTTGAGGCTATCAATGCCGTAGAAAATGGCGCAAATGAAATTGATATGGTTATTAATTTAGGAGCTTTAAAAAATAAGGATTATGATTATGTCAAAGAAGAAATTGAAGAAATAAGAGATGCCATTGATGGCAAAGTTTTGAAAGTTATAATTGAGACTTGCTACTTAACAGATAAAGAAATAATTAAAATGACTGAAATTTGTAATGAAACTTTTGTTAACTTTATTAAGACATCAACAGGTTTTGGTCTAGAAGGCGCTAAAGTCAAAGATGTCGAATTAATAAGTCAACATAAAAATGAACTATTAGAAATTAAAGCTAGTGGAGGAATTAAAGATATAGAAACAGCTTTTGAAATGATTGAAGCTGGTGCGACTAGATTAGGCACAAGTAGTGGTGTTAAATTAATGCAAAGTGAAGACGATGATTGTTGTAAGGAGGAAAAATAATGACTTTATTTGAAGATTTAAAATGGCGAGGATTGATTAAAGATATAAGTAGTCCTGAATTAGAGAAAAAATTAAATGAAGAGAAACTTACTTTTTATATTGGAACAGATCCAACAGCTGATTCAATGCATATTGGACATTTTTCTTCATTCTTAATTGCTACTCGATTAGCCAAATATGGACATCATCCTATTTTATTAATTGGGGGCGCAACAGGACGTATTGGAGATCCTAAACCTACTTCAGAACGTCAGATGATTACAGAAGAAGAGGTAGAAAAAAACGTTAAAGGATTAACGGAACAAGCAAAAAAAATCTTTGGTTTTGAAGTAGTAAATAATTATGATTGGACTAAAGATATAAGTATTTTAGATTTTTTACGTGATTATGGAAAATATATTAATGTTAATTATATGCTTGATAAAGATATTATTAGCAGACGTTTAGATACAGGTATAACTTTTTGTGAATTTGCTTATACCTTACTTCAAGGAATGGACTTTGTTTATTTACATGAGAAAAAAGGTGTAACTTTACAAGTTGCTGGTTCTGATCAGTGGGGAAATATTACAACAGGAATTGAACTTGCTCGTAAAAAAAATGACATCGAACTTTTTGGTATGACTATGCCACTTGTTTTAGATGCTAACGGTGTAAAATTTGGTAAAACAGAAGGAAATGCTTTATGGCTAGATAAAGAAAAAACATCTAGTTATGAACTATATCAATATTTAATTAATTCAAGTGATGAATGTGTCATTGATTATTTAAAGAAACTAACTTTTTTAACTAAGGAAGAAATAGAGCAAATAGAGATTAAACATAATCAGAAACCAGAGGAACGTTTAGCTCAAAAAAAATTAGCTCATGAAGTCATAACTTTTTTACATGGTGAAGAAGAGTTTAATAAGGCTATTCGTATTAGTGAAGCTTTATTTAGTGGTGATATTAGTAATTTAAGTTTGAAAGAAATAGAAGATGGACTAAAAGATGTTCCAAACTTTAAAGCTGTTGATAGTACATTAATTGATTTACTAGTAAATAATAAAATTGCCTCTAGTAGAAGAGAAGCAAGAGAATTTTTAAATGCAGGCTCAATTACTTTAAATGGAAACAAAGTAATGGATGAAAATATGTTAATAACTAAAGACTTAGCTATTGAACAAAAAGCTATCATTATTAGAAGAGGTAAGAAAAAATATTACATGGGTTTATTTGAATAAAAAAAGAAACGGAAAATGTTTCTTTTTTGTTCTTAAGTTATTTACTTTATAACACTATTTACTGATATAATAATACCATTTTACCCTTATAAAGTAAAGTGTTTTTTCTTAAATAAAAACGATAAAAAAGCAAAATGTATTATTACTATTTAGCTCATATACCTTTATTTTCCAACAAAGTAGTTGTCCTTAAGTAAATAACTTAAGGACAGGTGAATGGAATATGAAAAAGGTAAAAAATAAAAATATGATGGTATTATTAGTAATTGTTATAGTAACCTTAACGAGTAGTATAGGGTATAGTGCGTTACAATCAAATTTAAAAGTAACAGCAGATTTAAATGTATTAAAAGACTATGTACCAGATGGGACACTATATGATATGATGCATCACATATCAGAAATGGATAATACAAGTAGCAAATATGTAAGTAGTCCTAGTGGCATAGAATTCTCACAGATATCATCAGATACCAATGGCAAGGGAGTGTATGAGTTATACACAACAAAAGATGACAAATATCCTATTCATTATTACCGAGGCGAAGTAGATAACAATGTGATATTTGCAAACTTTTGTTGGAAGATAATTAGAACTACGGAAACTGGGGGTATAAAACTAATTTACAATGGCGAACCAAGTGACGATGGCAAGTGTGATAATACGGGTGAAAATATGATGAAGCAAAATATGTAGGATATAAATATGACAATGACGAAGTAGATAGTACCATAAAAACGAAAATAGAGTCATGGTATAAAACAAATATCGACGAAAAGAAAGACGCGAGTGGGAAAAGCTACACGACTTATCTAGAAGATACAATATTCTGTAATGATCGAAGCTCAAGAATATCAGAAAGTAATGTCTTCTATGGAGCCTATGATAGAAATTTTATCAACAGGACTCCAAGTTTAGCTTGTAATGAAGAAGATAAGTTTACAGTAGCAAATAAAAAACTAGCGTATCCAGTAGGATTAATAACAAATGATGAAACAGTATATGCAGGAGGAGTATGGAATATAGACAACAGTACATATTATTTAAATACTGGAGAGTGGTACTGGACGATGTCACCTTCTCAGTTCTATGACGGCATCGCTCGCGTGTGGGGCGTCTATTCGTCTGCTTACCTCAACATCAGTAGTGTCGTTTACGGCAGCTACGGCGTCCGCCCAGTAGTATCCTTAAAGCAAGGAACAAAATACTTAAGTGGAAATGGTAGCAAAGATACTCCATATTTAATAACACCAATAACTAAGTCATTATATAATGTAATAAAAACAAAATCAGTATTGGATAATATCAAAAGTAAATATGTAGAATCAGAAATAGGGATCGATTTTAGTAAGATTTCATCCGATACAAATGGCAAAGGAGTATATGAGTTACATACAACAGCAAGTGATAAATATCCGGTTTATTATTATCGAGGAGCCGTAACAGATAATAATATAATATTTGCAAACTTCTGTTGGAAGATAATCAGAACGACAGAAACCGGGGGAATAAAATTAATATATAATGGCGAACCAAGTGATGATGGTAAGTGTGATAATACAGATGCAGCAACAGAAATAGGAACTTCAGCATATAATGAAAATTATGATGAATCACAATATGTAGGATATAAATATGATAATGATGAAGTAGATAGTACCATAAAAATAAAAATAGATTCATGGTATAAAACGAATATCGATGAAAAGAAAGACGCAAGTGGAAAAAGTTATACAACGTATATAGAAGATTTGAAATTTTGTAATGATAGAAGTATAACAAGTGCATCAGGAAGTAGTATATACTACGGAGCATATGGTAGGAACTATATAAGTAGAACTCCAAGTTTGGAATGTCCTCAAGACGAGGATAAATTTACCGTCGCAAATAAGAAATTAACATATCCTGTCGGACTAATAACAACTGATGAAACAGCATACGCTGGGGGAGTATTTGGCATTGATAATAACACATACTATTTATATACAGGAAATTATTACTGGACAATGTCACCTTGTTACTTCATTGGAATCCACTCTAGCGTGTGGCGTGTTAATTCCGATGGTGGGCTCAACTACTTCAACGTTAGCAACTCCACCTACGGCGTTCGCCCAGTCATCAATCTAATACCAAATACCCAAGTAACAGGCGTTGGTACTAGTGATAACCCGTATATCGTTCAGTAAACAAAAAAGGATGAAATTTTTTATCATCCTTTTTATCTGTTGTAGAATTCGACAATTAATGATTCATTAATATCAGCATTTAGTTCACTTCTTTGTGGTAATCTTACATAAGTACCAGACATTTTCTTATCATCAAAGTTAACAAAGTCTGCTCTTTTTGCTAAAGAACTTAATGAATCTTTAACAATTTTTAATTCTTTATCAGATTCTTTTAATGCAATTACATCACCAGGTTTACAAGTATATGATGGAATATCAACTTTTCTACCATTTACTGTAATATGTCCATGGTTAACTAGTTGTCTAGCTCCTTTACGAGTTGTAGATAAACCTAAACGATAGGTAATGTTGTCTAGACGACTTTCAAGAAGAACTAGTAAATTTTCACCATGTACACCTTTCATTTTTCCAGCTTTTTCAAAAACTCTTTTGAATTGCTTTTCACTTAGACCATACATGAATCTAACTTTTTGTTTTTCTTGTAATTGAACACCATAATCAGATAATTTTTTACCACGCTTATTCCCATGCTCACCAGGAATATAAGGCTTTTTAGCTAATTCTTTACCAGTTTCTAAAGTTGAAAAACCTAAACGACGTGATTTTTTGTATCTTGATCCAGTATATCTTGACATCTTCATTCTCCTTTCTTTTGATGAATGAAGCAATCTTCTAGGTATATAGGGTGTTTAACTTAAATATGTTCACCTTGCAGCTAGGTTACAAATAACCCCTATAGGTAATAAACACGTTATATATCTAAAGAGAGCCCTGCATACATCGCAGTTACAATTATATTATTTTATTGCTTTTATGTCAAGCTAAATTGTGGGGCTTTGTAGTGAGTTAAATAAAAAACCATCGCTAAAAGTTAGATAATAGTCGAAAAATCACGTTTTTTATGTTATACTTAAATAGTAGGTGATGCTATGAATCCAACATTGATTATTGTGACGATTTTAATTGTATCGTTGATATTAACCTTTTTAGCAATCTTTTTTGTTCGTAGTTATAAAACAAGACGTATTAAGAAAGCTTTAAGTCAGTTAGAAATTGAAAAGAATAAGATTGATTCTTCACCAATTATTCCAGAACTTGCTAAAGTAGAAGCTTACTTAAAAAATGAAAAAGTAGAGGCTATGTATGAACAGTGGAGTAATCGTCTAAAAAAAATTAAAGATGAACAGATTCCTATGTTAGCTGATATGATTTTGGAAACAGAATATTCTTTATCACAAAAAGATTACAAAACAACCATCTATAAGATAGCTAAGTTAGAAATGGAATTGTATAAAGTAAGAACTAATTCTGAATTTTTATTGGGTGAAATAAAAGAGATAACTTCTAGTGAAGAACGTAGTCGTGTCGTTGTAACTGATTTTAAGGTTCGTTTTCGTGAATTACATCAAAAGTTTCAAGATAATAAAGCTGATTTTGGTAATATAGCTGGGGTTGTTAATAAACAATTTGAACTTATTTCTAAACAGTTTGAAAAGTATGAAACGATTATGGATAATAATGATTATACTGAAGTAAATAATATTTTAAAGGATATCGATGATTTACTTAAACATATGGCTATTGTTATTGAGGAAGTTCCATCAATTGTCTTATTAAGTACTAGTGTCATTCCTAAGAAAATAGCTGAGGTTGAGGATGTTTATAATAAAATGATCAAGGCTTCTTACCCACTTGATTATTTGAATGTTGAATATAATATAGATGAGGCAAATAAAAAATTAAATGATATCATTATTAGAACTAGAAGTTTAAATCTTGAAGATAGTTTGTTTGAACTTAAAGTTTTACTAGATTATTTTGAATCTTTATTTGGTGATTTTGATAAAGAAAAAGCAGCCCGAGCTAAGTATGCTGAAACAAATACTAATTTTAAAAAGAAATTAGATAAGATAAATAGTATTGTTGAAGATATTTTTTCTCAATTAGAAGACCTTAAAAATGTTTATAATTTATCTGATGATAGTACTGAGGTATTGCGTGACATACGTAAAGATTTAAATTTAATTGACGAAGATTATGCAAGTCTTTTAGAACACATTATGCAAAATAGTTTTTCTTATTCCAAAATGCTTAAAGAATTAGAAACGCTAACAAGTCGTTTAGCTAATTTAGAAGATCATCTTGATTCAACTCTTGATACTTTAGGCAATATGCGTGAAGATGAGGTTCGTGCGCGTCAGCAATTAGAAGAAATTAAGATTGTTTTAAAAGATGCTAAATTAAAAATTAGAGAGTATAATTTACCAGTTATTCCACAAAGTTATTATGTAGAGCTTAAAGAAGCTAGTAGCGCTATTCGTGAAATAATCAAGGAATTAGATAAAAAACCAATAACTATTAGTGTTTTAAATACGCGTGTTGATACGGCTCGTGATTTAGTTTTAAAGTTGTATTCTAAAACTAAAGAGATATTAAAAACAGCAGCTTTTGCTGAGGCTGTTATCGTTTATGGTAATCGTTATCGTAGTAGCTATGATGGTTTAAGTAATAAACTTAATTTAGCTGAACAATTGTTTTTTAAAGGCGAATATAAAAAGTCTTTAGAGTTAACGATTAATTTGTTAAATAAAATAGAACCAGGTATATATAATCGTTTATTAAAAATGTATAAACCAGTTACTGAAGGTGATTTAAGTGAATAATAATTTAACTGAAGAAGAATATGTTGATACTGATTATGAGGAGATTGCAATTGATGATAATGAAACAGATTTAATAACGAAACTTAATTCACCGATAAATATCTTTTTAATTATTTTAATTGTTATTGTCATAGTACTTATTGTATTAGCTTTAGCCTTTTTATAAAAGGCTTTTTTTAATTTTTTGACTTCGATTTGCCAAGATTGGAAATTTATGGTAGAATAGATTTCGCTGTCTATTAAATGGAGGGATTTATGATTTCGAAGCGGAAGAGAAATACAATATTAGTATATTGTATGGCATCAATGATAATGCTTTTAGCTTTTGTTTCAAATGTTACTGAGGTTACAACACAACTAAAAACCAATTCCAAAAAGGTGGTAGCAAATAACAATTATGTTGAAACAGATGAACTTTCGTATGGTTTGGTAGCTATTGAAGCATCGTCATGCATAGAAAAAACAGAAGATGCCAAAGATGTGACAGAACAAAAAGAACAAAAAGAGGTTAAAGAAGAAGAAAAAAAAGAGGAAAAGAAAGTGTCTTCAAAGAAGACATCTGAAAATAAAAAAAGTACTAGCAAACAAAAGACAGCAACAACAAAGAAAACAGTAACTAAAACAACAACTCAGAAGGCTAATAATACAACAAAGAAAACGACAAGTAAGAAAAAAGTTAGTACTACAAAAACAACTACCAAGGTACCAAGCAATATAGAGCTAGGTAAGAAAATTGCTAGTTACGCTAAAAATTTTATTGGTAATCCATATAAAATGGGTGGAACTAGTTTAACTAATGGAACCGACTGTAGTGGATTTACAATGAGCGTATTTAAGCATTTTGGTATAAATATACCAAGAACAGCTTCATCACAAGCTAATGTTGGTGTAAAAGTTTCCTTTAATTCTTTACAACCTGGTGATTTAGTTTTCTATAGTAATGGTAGTAGTAGAATTAGTCATGTCGCTATTTATATAGGTAATGGTAAAATTGTTCATGCCAGAACACCAAAAGAAGGAATTGGTATAAATAGTGTTAATATCATGATTAAAGTGACAGCTCGTCGTGTTGTCAAATAAAAGTAGATTATCTACTTTTTTTTTGATATAATCTTAGTAAGGTGAAATGATGAAAAAGTTAATCTTAATTAAATATGGAGAACTTACAACCAAAAAAGGGAATCGTAATTTATTTATTAAATTGTTAGTTAAAAATATTAATTCATTATTAAAAAATGTCGATTATAAAATAAAATATGATCGTGTTAGAATGTATATTGAAGCTGATGATATTGATTTAGTTATTCAAAAATTAAATAATGTTTTTGGTATTCATAGTATAGTAAAATGCTACAAGGTAAATACTAATATTGATGAGATAAAACAGTCTTTGATAACGGTTTTAAATGATATTAAATTTGATACTTTTAAAGTTGAAACTAAAAGAGCTGACAAATCATTTCCTATTTCTAGTATGGAATTTAGTAGGATGATGGGAGCTTATATTTTAAAAAATGTTAATAGTAAAGTTGATGTTCATCACCCGGATTTAGTTGTTAAAATAGAAATTAGAACGGAAGCAACTTATATCTATACTGATGAGATTATGGGATTAGGTGGATATCCTGTAGGTGTTCAAGGTACAGGTCTTTTAATGTTAAGTGGTGGAATAGATTCACCAGTTGCTGGTTTCTTGTCATTAAAAAGAGGTGTTGATTTAGAGTGCCTATATTTTGAGTCACCACCACATACAAGTATAATGGCAAAAAATAAAGTTATTAAGTTAGCTTCAATTATTAATTGTTATTCTGGTAATATTAAAGTTAATGTAGTTCCTTTTACAAAAATTCAAGAAGCAATATATAAAAATGTTGATGAAAGTTATGTTATTACTATTATGCGCAGAATGATGTATCGTATAGCTCATGAAGTCGTAAAAAGAAAAAATTTAAATGTTATTATTAATGGTGAAAGTATTGGACAAGTTGCAAGTCAAACATTGCGAAGTATGAGTGTTATTAATGATGTAACTAATTTACCAGTTATCCGTCCTGTTGCTTGTTTAGATAAGTTAGAAATTATCGATTTAGCTTATAAAATAGGTACTTATGAAACTAGTATTTTACCATATGAGGATTGTTGTACGGTTTTTTTACCAAAACATCCTGTTATTAATCCTGTTTTAGAAAAATGTATTCAATATGAAAAAATGTTTGATTTTGAAAGTTTAATTGAAGAAGCTATTAATAATATTGAAGTTATTAGTAATTTAGAAGAAGAAAAATCTGATTTGTTATAACCAAAAATTACCATGTATTAAATTGTATTTCCTTCACATTCTATTAATGTACAGGAGGTGAATACAATGAATGCTAACCAAAGTAAGTTAGTTGTGCCAGGTTCAAAACAAGCTATCGAAAAAATGAAATATGAAATAGCTAACGAATTAGGTGTTACTATGGGTCCTGACTCTACAAGTAGAGCTAATGGTTCTGTTGGTGGAGAAATTACTAAGAGATTAGTTAAAATGGGTGAACAACAATTAGGAGCCAATAATTATACAAAATAATAAAAGATAGCCAAATTTTCTAGGCTATCTTTTTTGACAAACAAAAACATATATGTTAGAATAACCCCACATGAGGGGATTGTTATGAAGATAAAATTTATAAATAAAAAAGCAATTAAATCTTTAGCGAAATTTATTTTAGTTGGAACTTTAGCTGTAGCGACACCAATAGGTATATCTAGTTGTAATAACAAAGAACAGATTGTAGATGATTTTAAAACAATAGATGTAACCATATCTAAAGATGATCATCTAGGACAGATTAATGATAAAGATAATTCTAATGGTAGTTATGAGTTTAGTTTAGTTGATATTACTGATTATGCTAAACAAAATAACTATGAAATTGAAGAATTAAGTGATGATACTAAAGATAAAGGTATTATAATTGATGTTTCTGTTGATAGTGATGCTAAGTTATATCAAAGAATTGACTATATTAAAGAAATTGTTAGCAGATATAAGATTACTTATCCTATATGTTTAGATATTAATAGTTTATTTACACCAGATTATGAAGATCAATGTTTTTGGAGTTTTGAAAATAATATTGTTAAAAAATTTACTCAAAAATTAACAGAAAATGGTTGTTATGTTTGTGTTATGGGTGACCCATCAAAATTAGATTTGCTTACTGATTATAAATATAATGAAATAGCTGTTGTTTCTAATTGGGATTATGTTGATAGAAATAAATATAACATGATTGTTTTAAATGGTGTTGTTAATACTTTAGGAACTGATTTTGCCAAAATGATTAGGGAAGAAGGATATAATCTTCCTAGTAAGTTTGTCGATGATTATGTATATAGTATTAAAGAAGGTGATACTTTATATCGCTTACAGGTAAATTATGGTTTAGGTGTTGAATCAATATGTGAATACAACAATATTAATGAAACAGATATTTTAAATATAGACCAAAAAATAGTTTTACCTAATGTTTATGGTAATATTATTAATTATTATTATAATAAAGAAAATAAAACCTTAATTGATACTGAACAAGTAAAAAAAGATTATTATATTGGTATTGATGTTTCTTTTTATCAAGGTAAAATTGATTGGAATACAGTTGCTCAAAAGGTTCAATTTGCAATTATTAGATCAGGATATGCTGCTAAGCTTGATTATAATTTTGATGAATATATGCAATCATGTAGTGAAATTGGTTTACCACATGGTGTTTATCATTTTTCTAAAGCTAGAGATTTAGAAGAATTAAAAGAAGAATTAGCTGTTTTGCTTCCAGCCTTAGAAAAATATCAAGATGTTTCTTTACCTGTTTATATTGACTTTGAAACAGAAAGTTATGATAAAGAAGATAACCGTGTAAATATGTTAATAAATGGAACAAATGAAGAAAAACAACTTATGAATGATATTATTCGTACTTTCTGTGCGACTTTAGAAAAAGCTGGTTATGCTGCTGGAATATATGTTAATAAAGATGCTATTCCTTATTTAGATAACGATATTAGATCTAAATATGCTGTATGGGCTAGTGGTGGTGAATTTTATAATCGTAGTATGGATTATGATAATATAAAACTTGGTTACCAATTAGATAAATATACAACAGCTTTTCAAGTTTCACAGTATGGAGAAGCTTCTGATTTTGGCATTTATGATACTCATTATGTCGATATCGATGTTATGAATAAAAGTTTTTTAGATAATTTGTTAAAGCGAATTAATCAAGACAAAGTTAAAACATTAAGATAAAAGGATTATTCCTTTTTTTTCTTGATAAAAATAATGATATATGATACCATTTAGTAATGGAAGTGGTTGTATGAATTTACCAGATTTAAAAGAAGCTCGTAAAAGAACTAACAAAGAAATATTAGTTAAAACTAATGATTATATTGTTAAAGAAAATTTAAAAGAACTTGGTTTAGGTAAAAAATATTACATTAAGACTTATGGATGCCAGATGAATGTTCACGATTCAGAAAATATAAAAGCTATTTTAGAAGATATGTCTTTTGAAGAAACTGATAAGTTTGAAGATGCAGATTTGATTTTGCTTAATACTTGTGCGATTAGGGAGAATGCTCATAATAAGGTTTTTGGTTTTTTAGGACGTGTTAAACATTTAAAAGAAAAAAAGCCACATATTATTAGTGGTATATGTGGTTGTATGGCTCAAGAAGAAAATGTTGTTCAAAAAATAAAAGATAAGTATAAATGGGTTGATATTATCTTTGGTACACATAATATTTATAATTTACCAAATATTTTATTTAATAGTATGACAAGAAAAGAACAAGAGATAGAAGTTTTTAGTATTGAAGGGGATGTTTTAGAAAATCTTCCTGTCAAACGAGATTCTAAATATAAAGCTTGGGTTAATATTATGTATGGTTGTGATAAGTTTTGTACTTATTGTATTGTTCCATATACTAGGGGTAAACAAAGAAGTAGGATGCCAGCTTATATTATTGAAGAAGTTAAAAAGTTAATGCAAGATGGATATAAGGAAGTAACTTTATTAGGTCAAAATGTTAATGCTTATGGAAAAGATTTAAATATTGATTATAAAATGGGAGATTTACTTCGTGATGTTGCTAAAACAGGTATTCCAAGAATTCGTTTTATGACTAGTCATCCTTGGGATTTTGATGATGATATGATTAAGGTCATTAGCGAATATAAAAATATTATGCCATATATTCATTTACCATTACAAAGTGGTTCGGATCGTATTTTAAAATTAATGGGAAGACGTTATACAAAGGATAAATATTTAAAGTTATATGATAAATTAAAAAGAAGTATCCCAGGGGTTGCTATTACAACGGATATAATTGTAGGTTTTCCTGGTGAAACAGAAGAAGATTTTGAAGATACTTTAGAAGTTGTAAGAAAATGTCAATATGATTCAGCTTTTACTTTTATTTTTTCACCACGTGAAGGGACACCGGCTGCTTTAATGAATGATGATGTTACGAAAGAAGAAAAAGATAAGCGCTTATATCGTTTAAATGAACTTGTAAATGAGTATGCTAATATTAATAATCAGAAATATTTAGGTAAAAAAGTTAAAGTCTTAATTGAAGGCATAGGCGAGAAGGGAAATTTATTTGGTTATACAGAAACAATGAAATTAGTCAATGTTGATGGTGATAAATCATATATTGGCGAAATTGTAGATGTTCAAATAACAGATATTAAGACATGGAGTTTAGATGGAAAAATAGTTAAATAAAAAATGTAGAATTATCTACATTTTTTGTGTATCGTTTGGATTTTCATTAATAGGTTGACTTGAAATGTTATCAGGTTGTGTAGCTTGTGGTGTTACTATATCGTTTGAATTTGCTTGTTCAACTGGTGCTACAGGTGTTTGCATAGGCGAAACCTGTGGCATCGATGGATTAGGCATTTGTTCAACTGGGTTTTGATTAATTGGTTGTGCTGGTTGTGCTGGTTGTGGTTGTGGCTGTGGTACTGGATTTGTAGGTGCCACAGTTGGTTGAACAGGTTGAACAGGTGTATTTATAGTGCTATCTACTTGAGGATTAGGATTTTGTTCTACTGTTTTAGCCACAGCTGGATTTCCTTTCTTTTTATTACCACTAATGATAACAATTACTACAATAACAACGATAGCAGCAAGAGCTATTCCACCATATAATAGTAATTGATTATTGCTAGTTTTACCATTTAACTCAAATTCTAGTTCGATAGGTTTATTAGCGTTCTTTATTAAGTCCCAAGTTAATGTTTTACCATCATCTGAAACGCTTGTTGCGTTATGTTTAATTGGTTTATTAGGTAAACTAATAATAAATTTCATATCGAAGATAGAATCAAGGCTAACACCATTTAAGTCACTTGATGATGCTTGACTTGTTACATCATCAACATCTTCAAGCTTAATATTTAAAGAATATTTATCACCTTTTTTAACAAATAATTCTTTATTTACTAAGTCATTAGAATCAGAAATAGTTTCTGCTCCTTTTGAACCACTTATATCATCAATATTTTTAACATTAGTGGTTAACTTATAACCTTTGAATCCATTTTCTGTATATTTTTCAACTTTGAAATTTTTAGATTCTTTATCAATATCAAGACTTTCCTCTAAATATTTCCATTTGTCTGCTTCTGTATATGAAGCATTTGAATTATTATCATCGTCTGATAACATCATTTCAAGTAATTCATCATCCATACCGATGATAACTGATAAATCCATGGATTTATCACTTTTAATGGCCATATTATATTCAGCTTTCATTTTACATCCACTAACTAGTAAAACAGCCATTAATAAAACAACTAAATGTTTTAATTTTCTCAATATACTCACTCCTATTCTTAACACCATTTTAACATATTTATTCTTAAATGGCTTTAAAAATTACATAAAAGATAAAATTTTTGTCAAATTTAGTAATTAATAAGTTAGAAAAAAGATAAAAAATAATATAATGAAAATCTTTATGTTTAAAGTTATACATGCTATAATGAGTAGGGAGGGTATATGAAAAAGTGTTTAAAATATCTTGGATTATTAATAACTTTATCTTTAATCTTAACTGGTTGTGGTAATGATGATGCTAAAAAACAGTTAGATTCTGCGATTAAAAAGATGGAAAGTGTAAAATCATTAGCGGCGACGGCTGATATTGAATTAACAACTGAGGCTTCTGATGATACAATGAGTATGATTTTTAATGTTGATGGAACTTATTATACTGATGATAAGGTTAATACATCACATGCTAAAATTAAAGCTTCTCTTTTAGGAACAAGTAATGAGACAGAAACTTATACTGAACTTAAAGATGGTTATTTATATAATTATACAAAAGATAATGATGGATGGGTTTATACAAAAACAAAGACGCCAACTAATATTAATAATCCTAAAGAGCAAGTTGTTGGTATTGTAAAACAATTTACTAAAGTTAGAAAACAAAAATCTGATAAAAAGGGTTACGATAAATTAGTTGTTACTATCGATAAAGATAAATTATCTAAAGTATTAGATAGTGGTTTTTTAGATAGTCTTACTGATTCATCAACTAGTGATTTAAATATTTCAGAAGATTTAGTAATTGATGTTTATTTAAAAGATGATTATATTTCTATAGTGGTTTTTGATTTAAGTGACTTATTTAGTGATGCTATGGATGCTAATGGATTAACTGGTGATATTAAAATGACGGTAACTTTAAAGTTAGATAAGTATAATCAAGTTTCTAAAATAACTATTCCAGAAGAAATAATTAAGACCTCTAAACAACAAGATAGTTAAAAGCAAAGAGTTAATTCTTTGTTTTTTTTAGTACTTTTTTTTTATTTATGCATATATTAAAGTGAGGAGTGATAGAATGGCCCTATATAAGGAGATTGTAACAAAAGCAATAATTGGTAAAGGTAAGAAGTCTTTTAAGAATAATTACTCAATCGATGTTGAGGAAAAACCAGATACAATATTAGGTTGTTGGGTTATAAATCATCAATTCGATGGATATAAAGCGGGAGATAAAGTTGGTGTTAAAGGAAATTTTGATATAAATATTTGGTATTCTTATGATAATAATCAAAAAACAACGGTTGCAACTAAAAATATTGAATACGATGATACTTTTAATATAAAATTACGACAAGATGCTGATATTGATGGTGATACAGATATTATTGTAAGAAGTTTATATCAACCAAATTGTTCTAATGTTGATATTGACAATCAAGTTATTAAATTTGAAATTGATAAAGAATTAGGTATAGAAATAGTTGGTGAAACAAAGGTTAAGATTGCCATCGAAGAAGATGAAGATCCTTGGGATATTATTGATGATGAATTAACGGAAAAAGAAGAAAAAGAAATAGATAATGAAGTAAATGAAAATTATCTATAATGTGTTAACCAAAAATAGTTGACACATCTTTTTTTTTATGATATTATTATTTCGTTAATTGATGGGAGGTTATTATGGCAGTTAAATTAAGATTAAGAAGAATGGGTGCGAAAAAAAGACCATTTTATCGTATTGTTGCAGCTGATTCAAGATCACCAAGAGATGGTAGATTTATTGAAGAAATTGGTTATTATAATCCAATTGAAACACCAGCTGTTGTTAAAATTGACGAGGAAAAAGCTCTTGCTTGGTTAAGTGAAGGAGCTATTCCAACCGATACTGTAAGAAATTTACTAAGTCGTGAAGGTATTATGAAAAAATTTCATGAAGCTAAAATGACAAAGAAAGAAGAAAAGTAAAATGAATTTAGTAGAATTAACTGAGTATTTAGTAAAAAATTTAGTTAAAGAACCAGAAAATGTATCAGTTTCTTTAGAAGAAAATGACAAAGAAAAAATTATTACAGTTTTGGTTTCCAAAGATGATATTGGTTCTGTCATTGGACGAGGTGGTAAGGTTGCTAATTCTTTACGTAATATCGTTCAAGCTTCAGCTTATATCAATAAATTAGGCCGTGTGCGTGTTAATATTGATACTAAATAGAATCAACTGATTCTTTTTTTGTTTCCTAGATGTCTATTTTATGTTATAATGATATATAGTTAGGAAAATTAAAATGAACTATTTAAAAGTTATATTTCTTGATATCATTGTAAATTAGAATGTAGTGATTCAAATTTATTTGATAGGAATTTGATTAAAGATATAAAAAACGTCGATTTGGAGGAATTAATTATGAAGCAAAGAATAATTAGTGCAGTAGTAATGTTGTTGATTGTCATTCCTATTTTTATCATAGGTGGGAATGTGTTTAAATTGGCTATTTTCTTGATTTCAATGTTAGGAATGAAAGAGTATTTAGATATTAAAGAAACGCAAAAGGAAATACCTATTTTAGTAAAATTGTTAGCTTATTTATTTATTCCTTTGATATTGTTTACGATTTCAGTTAATGATAAGCAACAATTAGTTATTGATTTTAGAATTATGACAGGATTACTTTTAAGTCTTTTGTTACTCGTTGTTTTGTATCATAACCGAAAGACATATAGTATTAATGATGCTAATTACGTTTTTATGGGGGTTATGTTTTTAGGACTTGTTATGTCTTTATTTAATACTTATTTTGAGTTAAATAGATATTTACTAATTTATTTAATTTTAATAACTGTTATTACCGATACGTTTGCTTTCTTTTGCGGAATGTTAGTTGGTAAGCATAAATTATTAGAAGTTGTTTCACCTAAAAAGACTTGGGAAGGTTTATTTTGGGGTTCAGTTTTTGGTGTGTTTACGTCAACTTGTTTTTATATAACAGTTGTTGACCCATCAGCTAATCTAGGTTTTGTTATTTTTGGGACCTTGATTTTATCAATTATTGGTCAGTGTGGTGATTTGTTCTTTTCCGCTGTTAAAAGATACTTTGGAAAAAAAGATTTTTCTAATTTAATGCCAGGTCATGGCGGAATTTTAGATCGTTTGGATAGTTTAATTTTTGTTCTTTTAGCTTATAGCTTTTTTCTAGATATTTTATAGGAGGAATTATGTTAACATTAATATATTTTATTTTAATATTAGGCATTGTTGTTTTTATTCATGAATTAGGTCATTTTATCTTTGCTAAAAAAGCTGGCGTTTACGTTTATGAATTTAGTATAGGTATGGGTCCTAAAATATTAAAATACCATCGTAAAAAGAAAGTTAAAGGTAAAGATGGTAAAATAACTTATGTTGATGATGAAACTGATTATTGTTTACGCTTATTTCCAATTGGTGGCTTTGTTCAAATGGCTGGTGAGGAAGTAGAAGTAGATGAAAAAATACCAGTTTCTAAACGTCTTCAATCAAAAAAATGGTATCAGCGTTTTATGGTTATGGTTGCCGGCGTTATGAACAATTTTATTCTAGCTTTTGTTGTTTTGCTTATTATTGGTTGGACGAATACAGTTAGTTTAAATTCAACTAAGTTAACTGATATAAATAAAGAATTATACCCAACATTAGCTGAGGGTGATGTTGTTGTTAGTGTAGCTGGTAAAAAAATTCAAAATTATGATCGCCTAGCTTTAGAATTACAAATTTGTGGAACTAAAGAGTTTAAAATGAAAGTAAAACACCAAAATGGTGATTATGAAGTTGTTAAGGTAAAACCTGAAGAAGTAAAAGATAAAAAAGGCGATTTAAAGGGCTATAAGTATGGCTTTTATATTACAGGAACAGAAGAAAAAGGTTTTCTAGCTGGCATTAAATATGCCTTTGGTAAGTTTGTTAGTATTATTGAGCAGATGTTTTTAACGGTATGGTATTTAATAACTGGTAAAATTAGTTTAAAATTATTATCTGGACCAGTTGGTATTTACGAGGTTGTTGGCCAAGCATCAAAGCAAGGTTTTTCAACAGTCTTATCATTAATAGCGTTATTAAATATAAATGTTGGTGTTATTAATA
Organism: uncultured Bacilli bacterium; assembly: GCA_947630955.1. Classification (GTDB taxonomy): domain Bacteria; phylum Bacillota_I; class Bacilli_A; order RF39; family UBA660; genus UBA5578. The sequence goes on from CANRJK010000001.1 coordinate 25,308, forward strand.
TTTTACCATTACCAGCTTTTGATGGTGGTCATGCATTATTTTTGATTATTGAAAAAATAAAAGGGTCTCCAGTTGATCCAAAAATTGAAAATACTATCCATAATATCTTCTTTATCTTATTGATGATTTTAATGGTTTATGTAACATTTAATGATATTGTTAGATTATTTTAGCTAAGTTTCTTAGCTTTTTTCTTTATAGATGACCTAAACAAAATATTTTTTATCACATATAACAAAATAGGGTGACGCTAATGAAAAATATTGATTTAGATGAATTACCTAAGTATATGAGCGCTAATGCTTTATTAGTTGATGTTAGACTACCGAGTGAATACGTTAAAAATCATTTGAAGGGGGCAATTAATATGCCTTATACAAATGTTTTATCGATGTTAAAAAATTATCCTAAAGATACACCGATAATCGTTTATTGTTCTTTGGGACATCAAAGTAAAAGAGTGGGTAATATGTTAGTATCACTTGGTTATACTAATGTCTATAATTTAAATAATGTTAGTGCTAAAAAAGACTACCGAAATTGGTAGCTTTTTTGATATAATTTAATTAGGTGGTAAGATGCATAAACAGTTAATTAAAGATAATACAATTATTATAACGGATGTTGCTAACAAACAACGTGTTATTGAATATATTAGTAATCTTGATTATTTAGTTGATATAAGAGTAATGGATTTTAATGAAATATTAGAAAACTATTATTTTACGTATAATGAAAAAACTATTTATTATTTAATGCGTAAATATCACTTTAAATATGATGTGGCCTTTAAATATATTAAAAATATGTATTATATTGATAAAAGCAGCAAAAAATCAAAAATAAATAAAATATATGAATTAAAAGAAGAATTAAAACGTGAAAATTTATTAGAATTTAATCCTTATTTCAAAAATTATCTAGCTAGTAAAAATATTATTTTTTATAACATAGATTATGTACCTAAAATGATAAGAAAGATAATTCCTAATTATGAGGTTATATTAGAACCATTTTGTAATCATAAGCATAAAATATATGAACTTGATACTTTAGAAGATGAAGTTAGTTTTGTAGCAGGTAAAATAGCATCTTTAATCCAAGAGAAAAAAGATATCAATAAAATATATTTAACTAATTTAAATGATGAATATAGATTAATTATAAAAAGAATTTTTAGTATGTATCATATACCAGTTGCTTTAAATAGTAGTGATAATTTATATCAAACAAGAATAGGACAACTATTTTTAACGTTATATGAGTCTGATGTTAAAAATACTTTAAAAAAGTTACAACATAAGATAAAAGATGACGACATAGATATTTATAATCAAATAATAGGTATTTGCAACAAATATGTTTGGTGTAATGATTATTTAGATGTTAAAGAATTAGTCATTCAAGACTTAAAAAAGACTAAATTAAAATCAGAATTTAAGTTGAATTGTGTTAGAGAAATTCCTTTTGGTTGTTTCATACAAGATGATGAATATATCTTTTTACTAGGATTCAATGAGGAAACTACACCAATTACTTATAAAGATGAAGATTATTTAACTGATTTGGAAAAAGAAAAATTAGATCTTGAAACGTCAGTTGTTTTAAATATAGCTATTAAAAACCAATTTATTAACCATATTAAAAGGTATAATAATTTGGTTATAAGTTATAAAAATAAAAGTTTAACTGATACTTATACGATTAGTAATCTTAATGAACAATTAGAATATGAAGTTATTAAAGATAATAATTTTGATTATCATTATTCACATTTATATAATAAACTTACTTTGGCTAAATCTATTGATTTATTTAACAAATATGGAACTATAAATTCTAAATTAACTGATTTATATGGTAGTTATAAGAGTTTTGAATATCGATCATACGATAATAAGTTTAAAGGAATAAATCCAAAATTACTATATCAGTTTTTAAACAACAAATTATTATTATCTTATTCAAGTTTGGATAATTATTATCGTTGTCATTTCCGTTATTATTTAGCTAATATTTTGAAAATAACACCCTATGAAGAAAGTTTTATGCAACTGATTGGTAATTTGTTCCATTATGTTTTATCCAAGGCTTTTACGGATAATTTTGATTATGATACCTGCTTTGATGGCTATATTAACAAACCACTTAGTAAGAAAGAACAGTTCTTTATTAAAAATCTGAAGGAAGAACTAAAATTTATTATCGATACGATTAAAGAACATAATACCCATACTAAGTTGACTGATGAATTATATGAAGAAAAAATATATGTTGATTTAAAACAAAATATAGATGTTACTTTTATGGGAATTATTGATAAATTAAAATATAAAAAAATAGATGGTAAATATATTATTTCAATTATTGATTATAAAACAGGCAATCCTATTTTAAATTTAAATAATATTATTTATGGTATTGATATGCAACTGCCAATTTATCTTTATTTAGCTTTCAACCATCCTAACTTTGATAAGATTGCTGTAGCTGGCTTTTATTTACAAAAGATTTTAAATAATCAAATTAATGCTGATAAAAAATATACATATGAGCAGCTTAAGAAAAATAATTTATTACTTCAAGGTTATAGTAATGAAAATATAGATATTTTAAGTTTATTTGATGATTCTTTTGAAGAAAGCAAAGTAGTAAAAGGTTTAAAAACTAGTTCAAAAGGATTCTATGCTTACTCTAAGGTAGTTAGTAATCAAGTAATTGATAAATTAATTAATCTAGCTAGTGAAAAAATAATGTTAGCTACCAAAGATATTCTAGAAGCTGATTTTACTATTAATCCTAAACGAATTGGTTATAACAATGTAGGATGTGAATTTTGTTCTTTTAAAGATATTTGTTTTAAAACTGAAAAAGACATTGTTAATTTACAAGAATATAAAAAGATGGAATTTCTAGAAGGTGATAGTCATGCCTAGTTGGACAGAAGATCAAAAACAAGCCATATATAAAAGTGGTTCTAATATTATTGTAAGTGCTGGAGCAGGTAGTGGTAAAACAGCTGTCTTAACAGAACGTGTAATTAAAAAAATAGAATCAGGAATACATATTAATGAATTACTTATTTTAACTTTTACTAAAGCCGCTGCTAATGAAATGAAAAATCGTATTAGAAAGTCTTTAAAAGAAGGTAATTTTAAAGAAGAATTACAGTTAATAGATTCAGCTTATATTACAACATTTGATAGTTATGCTTTATCAATTGTAAAAAAGTATCATTATCTACTTAATATCTCAAGTAATATTAGCATAGTTGAAAGTACATTAATTAATATTGAAAAACATCGAATAATGGATGAAGTTTTTAATGACTATTATGAAAAAGAAAATCCAATGTTTGAAAAACTTATTAAATCTTTTTGTGTTCGTGACGATGATAATTTAAAAAGACAACTTTTTACAATGACTCTTAAGTTAGAGATGATACCAGATGTTAATGATTATCTAGATACATATATATCTAAGTATTATCAAACATCTAACCTTCAAAAAAGAATACAAGAATATGTGCAAATGCTTTTAGATAAGATAAAAGAATTAAATTTAAGTATTCAAAAATTAGCTTCTTTAGATAATGATTATTATGAAAATGTTTTAGATAATTTAAATGGCTTATTAAACGCTAAAAACTTAGATGAAATTTTATGTTATCCTAATCTAAAAATACCTAATTTACCACGTGGTTCACAAGATGAATTAAAACGTGTTAAAGATGATATAAGTGTCAAATTAAAACAAATAATTAATTTAGCTAGTTATGGTAATCAAAAGACTATCTTAGAAAATATCTTGAAGACAAAAGATTATGTAGAAATAATAATTGAACTTGTTAAAGATTATTTAAACCGAGTTAATCTTTATAAAAGACAAAACGAAATGTATGAATTTACTGATATTGCTCTTTTAGCAATCAAAGTTTTAAAAGAAAATAAAGATGTTCAAGATGAAGTAAGAAAATCACTAAATGAAATATTAGTAGATGAATATCAAGATACTAATGATTTACAAGAAACATTCATCAATCTTATAAGTAATAATAATGTTTATATGGTAGGGGATGTAAAACAATCAATTTATCGTTTTCGTAACGCTAATCCATATATCTTCAAAACTAAATACGATAATTATGCCTTAGGTAAAGATGGTATTAAAATTGACCTTGTTAAAAACTTTCGTTCAAGAGATGAAGTCTTAACTAATATTAACGAAATATTTGATTTTGTTATGGATGATTTAATAGGTGGTGCAGAATATAGAAAATCACATCGAATGGTTTTTGGGAATATGACCTATCTTCAAAAAGGAAAAACTAAGCAAGATTATAATTTAGAAATTTTAGAATATGACCATGATAAAAGTAGTGAATTTACTAAAGAAGAAATAGAAATTTTTGGTATTGCAACTGATATTAAGAAAAAAGTAAATCAAAAATTCCAAGTATTTGATAAAGATGAACAAAAACTAAGGGCTTCTCGTTTTAGTGATTTTGTTATTTTAATGGATCGAACGACAAATTTTGATTTATATAAGAAAATTTTTGAATATTTAGGCGTACCTTTAACTCTTTATAAAGATGAAACCTTAAATAACAATGAAGATATTTATATTATTCACAATATTATAACGTTAATCATTAAAATTAATAGTAAGAAACTTGATGATGAATTTAAATATAGTTTTATTAGTGTATCAAGAAGTTTTTTGTTTGAATATACTGATGAAGAAATATTTAACTACTTTCTTTTGAACAACTTTAAAGAATCAAGTATTTATAAGTTATTTAGTAATATAGATATCAATAAGTTAACAACAATTAATTTACTTGAATTGATTATTGAAAAAACGCATTTCTATGAAAAGATTATTCGAGTAGGTGATGTTGAAGATCGCTTGATTAGAATCCAAAAAATAATGGAATTAGCAGTCAATTTATCTGATTTTGGATATGATATAATATCTTTTAACACGTATTTAGACACTTTAGTAAAACAAGGTTATGAAATTAAGTATTCACTTAATAATGATGATAGTGATAGTGTTAAAATAATGACTATTCATAAATCTAAAGGATTAGAATATCATATTTGTTATTTCAGTGGTTTATATAAAACTTTTAATATAAGTGATTTAAAAGATAATTTTATCTATAGTAATAAATATGGATTTATCACACCTTATTTTGAAGAAGGTATTAATCAAACAATTTATAAAGAGTTACTTAAAGATGATTATTTAAAAGAGGAAATATCTGAAAAAATAAGACTATTTTATGTTGCTTTGACACGAGCTAAAGAAAAAATGATTATGATATTACCAAGTAATATCAATGATGAGGTTACCAAAAAAGAAGATGGCGTTATAAGTGATGATGTTAGACTTAATTATCGCTCTTTTAAAGATATTATATATTCTGTGAAAAATTACTTGGAAAAATATTGTCACCACTTAGATTTAAATAATTTAGGTTTAACAAAAGACTATCTATTTGTTAAACAAAAACAACTTGATTTAAATTTAAATAATGAAAAAATAGAAGTTTTGGAATGTGATAATATAGAAAAAAATCTCAAACAAGAACATTTTTCTAAGCAGACTAATAAACTTACAACTTTGAAAGAAAAAGAAAATATGGAGTTTGGAACTAAAATACATGAAACACTAAGATACATTGATTTTAAAGATTATAAGGGTTGTGATGATAAATTTATTGAGGAAAAGATAACAAACTTTTTAAATCATTCGATAATGAAAGATGTAAATCAAGCTAAAATATATAAGGAATTAGAATTTACTTATATAGATGAGGACATAAAATATCATGGTATTATTGATTTAATGTTAGAGTTTGATGACTATATTAATATTATCGACTACAAGTTAAAAAACATTGAAAATGATGCTTATTATAACCAATTAATGGGTTATAAAAAATATATAAGTAACAAAACTAATAAAAAAATATATGTTTACTTATATTCTCTTATAGATGGAAAAATAAAGGAAATTAAATAGTATTAATTCCTTTTTTTAGTCAATAGTAATAGTGGTGATATAATGAATGAAAATTTAGAATTATTAGAATATATTTATCAATCTAGTGAAATGGGTAAAACATCATTAGAAAATTTGCTTAATGCTTTAAAAGATAAGGAAAATAAAATTAAAAGTATTGTTAGTGATGAAGTTAAACTATATGAAAAGTATTATAAAAAAAGCAAAGAATTAGCTAAAGGAAATAAATTTAGTGACAACAAATTAATGGCAAAAATGATGTCTAAAATGGGTATAAAAAAAGAAGTTGAAAGTGATAATAGTGATGCAGCTATTGCTCATATGTTAATTGAAGGTTTAACTATGGGGAGTATTGATATTGAAACAAAAATTAATAATTATAAAACGAAAGCTGATAAAAAAATTTTGAAATTAGCAAAAGATTATGCAACTTTTCAAAAACAAGAAATAGAAAAATTAAAAATGTATTTATAAAGACACCCAAGTGTCTTTATTTAGTGTTAAAAGATTGAACAATTTTCTATACTAGGGTATAATAACTAAAAGGTAAGAAATATTTGAAGGAGCAAAAATGGGCGTTAAAGGAAAAAATTTAAAAAGTTTATTAGATGAAAAAATTAATATTCATGAATTTGAAGAAATTACTAGTCTTGATGCACTAATAAATTATAGTAATAAAAATGATAAGTTTAGTATTCGTTTTGATCGTAATTATGATGCTCAAGGACTTCCATTTTACATTTATGATAAGAAAGTAAATGGTGATGATAAAATAACTTATTTTCACAAAATTATTGATGAAATGACAAACTTAAATTGTAGTTTGATTTGTTCAAATGGCTATAAATATGATAATCATTTAAAATTTAATTTTGTCATTGAAGTAAATAGTAATGATGATTTTATCTTAGAGTTATGTGATAAAAAAACTCCTTTAAGAACAATGTATAACTATAAGACAACCATTATTAAAGGAAATTTATTTGATTCTGAAAATTATGAATATATAAATATGGGTGATAACCATTATTTAGAAGAAGATATTGATAATATCATTAATTTTGTATGTGAAAGAAAATATAAGTATATCGAGGGAACTTTGTATGATACTAAAGTGGGCATGTTCCATGACTTTTTGATATTATGGCAAACTAAATAGGATAATTTTGAAAAAAAGAAAAAAAGTGCTACAATAGTTGACTTAAGGATGGTGTTATTATGTTAAATATGTCAGATAAGACCAACATTATGTATGTCAATTGTATAAAAAAAGCTTTGATTATTTAAAACTTGGTGAAGTTAATCCTACTTTGAGTGAATTTGTTGAGCATAATTTCAATTATTTTATGAATAATAATTTTGGAAAAACAAAACTTGATGCTCAAGGTGGGGAAGGATTTATTTTATACAAAAATTGTAGTTATTTTAAATTAATATTTGAACCTAGTCATGTAACTCCTGAATCTATTTTCATTGAACTTGGAAGTTTTTATGGTAATTATACACAATCATTTAAAATTGACTTTAAGCGGGGTAAAGATAATTATTTAGTTATAACAGGAAAAAAACGACTTTTAAATACTAATCTTGAAGATAAAGATGATGTTACTTTACTAAAAATTATGACAGAAACATTTTATATGAATAATAAAAAGCGATATGAGCATACTCAACAAACTTTTAGTGGCAAAAAAAATTGTGACGATGGATATTCTCAGTCAGTATCTGTTTGTTATTCTGATGTTGATGATTCTTATATTCAATCTTCTATTGTTATTGCAGAGCCAGAGGCTTTATTAAATACAGCTGTTTCATATACAAAGTTTGATGGTAGTAAAACTTGTTCAGTTCAACCACATGTCTTTGCTTCAGAATTTGATAAAATTGTACAAGAAAAAGCTAAAATTAAATCTATGCAGAAGGACTAGTTATAAACTAGTTTTTTTTATTAAATAATTACAAGAGATAATAAATATATTAAAAAATGGTAAAAGTCTTTTGGACTTTTTATTGTTTATAATTGAAAAAAAATGTTGAATATGGTAATCTATATATAGTATAGGAGTGATTTCATGGTAATAGTAATGACAGAAGATAATGTTAAAGTATATGATATAAGCGATGAAGAATTTGAAAAGCTTAGAAATAACAATAATCAAAAAGAACTTGATAAACATGTAATATACCAATTATCAAAGTTGGCTTACTCACCTGAAAAAATGCAGCAACAATTAAAAGATAAATTATTAGGCATAAAATCATACTATTTTGACGATAGCACGTTAGGCCTAGTAAAAAAGCAAATATCGACAATTAATCAGATTCGTTATCCTGATGTTTTAAGTGATCCCTTAAATGGTTTTAACGTGCCTAAAAGCAATGATATTGTCATAAATCCTATGTATGCTGAGTTAATAGCTTTAGATAATGAATTAAATGCTAGTGAACATATTACCAATCTATTACCACCTCATCTTATCAATGAGTTTAAAAAATTTTATAGCCAAGAACAATATCTTAATGCCAAAAAAAATAGAGTTGTTCATATCGATAAACCATATGTTTTAAATTCTTTTTATGAATTTGAATCATTTTCTAAATTAATTATAAAAAATAGTAACAACAGTTTAAAAACATCACAGTTAGAAGGTGCCATTCATTTGGTTGTAGCGCCAGCTGGAATGACAGAAGATGGCAAAGTAAAATATTTTGTTGAAGAATATAAAATAACTAAAGAAGACTTACAAGATATATCATCTAGAGTAAGAAAATACGCTCGTCAAGATGGTATTAAATTAACTGATTTAACTGATGATGAAAAATATTCTTATTATGACAGAGCTGTTAGAGAGTACAAACAAAATTTATTTGGTGAATTAACTGGTTTAAACAATAAAAAGAAAACTATTATTCAAAGTAAAACGGTGACATGGTTAGAATATAAAAAAGAATTTTTAAATAAATATGGATATCCTGTTCCTGAATTTGATGCAACATGGTTGCCATTTGATAAGACTATTATTGATGCTAGAACAATTCATAATGGAAATATTGTTCTTATAACAATTGAAGCTTATCAAAGAGAAGCATCTAAAGAAACACAAATTAAAATTCCTAATTTTGTTAATCGTATGCAAACAACAAGACGTTTCTTTTTTGATGAAAATAGTGGCTTATCTCCATTATCAGTTGATGAAGATGCGAGTACCCTTACACCTTTGAATGTAGTTCCTTTAAATGAAGATGGACAAAATCAAAACTTTTTTGCAGGTGATGAAGATGTTCCAGCAGCTCCAGTTTTTCCACCTGAAGATACAGATGATTTATTTGGTAGTGTTGAAGGGGAAGAAATATCAGACCATGGATTGGAAGATGCGCCATCTCAAAGTTCATTTGCAGATGATGATGAAGATGTTCCAGTAATTCCAGCTTTTCAAACAGAAGATATAGATGATTTATTTGATAGTGTTGAGGGGGAAGAAATATCAGACAATGAATTGAAAGATGAGCCATCTCAAAGCTCACTTGCTGATGATGAGAAAGATGCCCCAGAAATTCCAACCACTCAAACAGAAGATTTGTATGCTTTTGTTGATAATACTGGGTTGTTAACACCCAAAGAAGTAAATGATTTAATACATAATTATATTAGTGATTATAACGAAATAGTGGATAGTATAAAAAAATGTAATTTCGTATTATCTGCTGCTAAAAATAAATTACCCAAACAAATAAAAAATAATGATTTAATTGCAATTGCAAAAACAATAGAAGAAATTGAAACATCTGTTAGACAAGCAAATAACTTAATTGAAACTGAATTACATAAACTGCTGTTGGAAATAATTAAACCTAAAGATTCTAAATTTAATATACCAGATTCAGTTCAGTTTGAATATTTAAGTGAATACTTTAGAAATTCTATCAATAAAACATATAATAAAATTGTTGCTGTATATAGCAGGTTATCTGTCTTGTGTGATGAATTAGGTTTAAAGGATGCATTAGATGACACTGATAGCAATGTTGATGAAAAAATTTTAGAAACACCAGAATATACAGTTTCTTTACCAAAGATATAGATAGGGTAAGATCTAATCTTACCTTTTAATAGGAGTAAATATGAGAAGAAAAGATGAAGGAAATATAGTTTCAAAATATGTAAAAAGTTTTTTTCATGCTTGTTCAGGCTTTATATATAGTATTAGATATGAACATAACATGATTATTATGTTAATAGCAACTTTAGTAGTAACTTTGGCAGGCTTTTATTACCAAATAGCTACATATGAATGGTTATTTATCTTATTTGCCGTTGGTAGTGTTATAGGAGCTGAACTTATTAATTCTTCAATCGAAGCGACAATCGATTTAGTTACTACCAAAACACATCCTTTAGCTAAAATTGCTAAAGACACAGCATCCGCAGCAAGTTTAGTATTATGTACAGTATCATTTATTGGAGCTTGTATTATTTTTATTCCTAAAATGATTTCCTAAAAGATGGTGATGTAATGAAAAAAATATTAATATTACTTATTAGCTTTTTGTTGGTTGGTTGTAGTTTAAATAAGCAAGAACATGAAGATTATAAAGAAATTAATAATATAAATGAAACTTTGGAAGCTTCAAAAGATATGCAAAATTCTATTGATCAACTAAGTCAAACAGGGGATAGTAAACAATTAACTCTTTACCTTTTTTATAGTTCTAGTTGTATGCATTGTCATAATGAAATTGAATGGCTAGATAGTATTAAAGATAAATATAAAAATTTAACGATTATAAAATATGAAGCCAGTGAAAATTTTGCTTTCTATGAAGAAGTAGTTGAAAAAATGAAAATCAATGATTATCATGTGCCTTTAACTATTGTTGGTAATGATTATCTGATTGGTTATGCTGATTCAAAATCTGATGACATTTTATCTTTAATTGATCGTTATTCAAAATTTGAAAGTTGCGATGTGGTTAAAACGATTCAAAATCATGGTGATTTAGCAAAATGTCAAGAAAAAAATAAGGGTGGTACAAATGATTGAAAAATATATGTTAGAATGTAGAAAAATTCAAAATTTATTACCTAAGGAAATGGCTAGATTTTTACTGACTAATAACTTAGGTATGGATGAAGAAGTTTATGTTTATTTAAAACAAATGATTTTGAGTCAATTACATTTAGATGAACATATGCAATATATAATTGATTGTTATTTTCAAGTTGATACGATGTGTGGAGATTTATTTTATGTCAGTGAAGATGGCACGGTAACAAAAGTACCACACGAGCAAGCAAGAAAATCATGTCATAACTTTCTTTTTGATATGATGAGAGATATAGCTAAATTAGATTTTAGAAAATTCGATGATGTTTTAAATTTTGCTATTGAATATTCACAGATAAACTTAGAATATTCTGAAGAAGATAAAGAGTTTTTACAACAACACCCTGTACCATCATCTTTAAAATCTGAACTAGAAAGTTATACTTCTCGTGTTATTTTTAACTGGCGTAATTTTAGTAAAAGTCTAAAAGAAAAAGAAATGGCAACTAAAGATTTAGAAAAACACCAACTTATCTTAAAAAATATTGAGGATGAGTTAAAAGGTACAAATCAATCAGTGGTTGGAAAAATAAAAAATTACTTATTAGATCAAGAAAATCGTCAAAAATTAAGAAAAGCTCAAGAACAAGAACAGGCACAAATTAATGGATTGCTTTTAAAAATTGATACTTTAAATCAACAATTTAGTAAATCAGTAGAAGAATATTTAAGTCCTGATGAAGTTAGACATGATTTAAATGAGAAATTAAATCTCTGCTTTCATCTTTCAACTAGTAAGTTGAATAGAAAACGTATATTGGAATTAGAGCAAATATTGACAAGTGATATCGATTTAAAAAAGGACTTTGAACTTTTAACTTTAAGATTAAGAGATGCTGTTGACTCCATTAAAAGGAATAGTTTCTTCCTTATAAGATGTAATGAATTATTTTCTGACATTTACTTTCAAACAAAATTAAATGCTAATCTTTTTAGTGAGGACAACTTACAAAGCCCTGACTTATTAACTTTAATTTACAATATTAGACAGCAAATGGTTAATAGTAGTGCCTTATTTAATCATAATATTGAAGTAGATTACCGAAGAAAACCGATAAAAGGTAGTAAATATATTAAGGGAGCTAATTTAGATTATAATCAAATAGCTGAGCAAATGAAGATATTAAATAAACAATTTGCAAAAGCTAAGAAAGCAAAAGATAATGTAGTTTATATCAGAAAATGTGCAGATATTTTTCAGAAATTTTTAATGATTCATCCTTTTGCTGATGGAAATGGTAGGACTTCAAGAATGATGTTAACAGTAATGTTAGCTCAAAAAGGTATCTTTATTCCTAGCGTTTATAGTAGTTATATTGAAAGAGATAAAGATTCTATGTTTATGGTTATTGGCGATGAAGTAGCTGCTAGTGGAAATTTCAAATTATTTCAAGATTATCTTTTAAATCGTGTTTCAATATATAATCCTGGTTTAATTGATGGAGATTATTCTTATATAACTCAGGCTTATAAAGAGCTTTTAACTAAAAAATATACTACTTCGCTAGAGGATAATTTACCTAATGTAGTTAAAAAATAGATAAACTAGAACTCAAAGTATATTTTTAACTTTTTGAAAAAAACTAAAAATAGTATTGTCAAAAACAAGCAGATGTGATATATTTATATTGCTTGCTTATGGCGACGTAGCTCAGTTGGCTAGAGCACATGGTTCATACCCATGGTGTCGAGAGTTCGAATCTCCCCGTCGCTACCAAGAGGAATTCTGCTCGAGCTTTTATTGTTTGAGTTTGATAAATAACTAATTCAGAAATGGATTAGTTTTTTTGTGTTATTAAAAACTATTCGAAAGAAAGGAGGGCATTATGGTAAATATTATTAAAGAAGAATTACCTATTGAAGAATCATTAAGAAAGAAATTAGAACTAATATGTGAGTTTGCAAAAACTACATTTAAAATCATTAATGTTAATATAAGAAAAATAGATAGAACTAATTTAACTTATATTGAGCTTAATAGAATTATCATCAAGAAAATTTTCTTAGTATTCAATTATTCTAACGAGGTCTTTATTGGAAATTTATCTAATAAGATTAAATTATATGAATTTGAAGATTATTTAAAGAATACCTAACACTATTATTAATGTTTATGAACAGTTAAAAGATAAAAATAACAAAATTAAAACTCTTACTAAAAATAATGAAGCACTTAATTTAAGAGTTAGAACTTTAAATGATACGATTAAAGAAAAGGATAATGAAATATCATTTTTAAAATTTAAAATACAAGATTTAAAAAATACACTAGATTATTGGAAAGATAAGTTTGAAAAGTTAATATCTTTCTTACATGATAAACTTCATAGTTGGTATGGTAAAGATGATAAATATATTGATGTTGTTAATGATATGTATGATGATAATGTTTTAGATGATGATGACATTAGAGGATTAGATTTAAGCAAAAAAAAGATGACTTTGAAAGATAAATTCTCATTGCCATCTTTTATATTAATTCAATTCTAATTCCTAAAACACCATATTGTTCTTGTTTTTCTTTAGTATAGAATTGCTCAAGAACGCCAATTAATTCTTCTTTAGTCATGGACTTATCAGATAAAACAGAAATATCGAAATCCTTAAACATATCTTCAAAAGAATTATATCTTAATAATCCAATAACCTTAGCATTAAATGATTCATTCAATTCAGGCTCTTTTAAAAATTTAATTGTATCTCCAATCTTAATTTGCTGTCTTTTTTCATCAAAAAGTCTTATTTCAATTCTTTTAGTACCATTAAGTATAAAATTATAATACTCAGGTTGTAATTTCATTTCGTGTTCCATATTATTTTTTTCCTTTCATTCTAGCTTTTTGCAATATCATTTGTTTTGTTTTGCTAGGATTGTCACATAAGTTTCCATCTAAACTAAATGCTTCATCCCATTCTCTAATAACTTCATATAATGGATCATTATCATAAATAAATTTAATGTATTGTGACATACCAGCTTTTTTTGAAATACTTATCATATCTCTTAATGATAAATATTCTTCAAATTCAGTAACATCATACAAATGTAAAGCATAGCAATTCGGATTATTTTTTCCATAATATTCAATTATTTCATGACCATCTTGTCTCTTATCATATCCTGTAGCACGTAAAATCTCATCTGTGTTACCATTTAAAATATCGCTTACTTTAAAATATCCAATAATTGCTTTATCTTCTTTGGCAGAATATACATAAATTTTTTTGTTAAGTAATTCATCTCTCAATGGTGATTTTCTAAATTCATAAAGTTTAGTTTCATCGAATATTTGTCTAGCATAATATGTCATTATTGAAATAATAGCAATTCTATTTCTACGATTTTTATCCATTTAATCCCTTCCTGCGTAAGTATTATATCATAAATTGACAAATATGGCAAAAATTGGTATCATAAACAACAAATTTTGAGGGGGAAAAGCTAATATGATAAATATTGAAAGTTTAAAAAAATATGTAGGAATTATTCAAGAAGAAGAAATTATGGAACTTGCTACAAAAATTTATATGATAACAGATTTTATTTGTGATGATTACCCAAAACATAAAGAATGGTATTTTACTAAACAATTACCAGCAACTATAAATGGTGATGAACGAAATATATTATTTGTTAGAAATCCTGAAAATGATAATGAAATAATTTCCATGGCTTGTTTAAAAAGAGACGAGGAAGAACAAAAAATATGTACACTATATGTTTCTGATAAATGTAGAGGTTTAGGAATAGGTAAAGCAATTGTTGAAGAATCAATGAGATGGTTAGGCACTACTAAACCACTTATAACATTCTCTGACTATAAATTAGAAATGTTTAAACCAATTATTAATAAATATGGTTGGGAATTAACAGAAGTAGTTTCAGGATTATATAAC
>CANRJK010000002.1 GCA_947630955.1 uncultured Bacilli bacterium
GAATCCTATGCCCAAAGTTATATATCGTATGGAGCAAGATATAGATTATTTACAAATAAAACTCCAAGTTTAGAGTGCCTACAAGATAATGATAAGTTTACAGTAGCGAATAAAAAACTAACATATCCCGTAGGACTTATAACTGCAGATGAAGCTGCATATGCGGGAGGAGTATATGCTACTAGTAATGAAAATTATTATTTGTACACAGGTACTTTGCAATGGACAATGTCGCCATCTGGTGTTTTTGATAAAGTTAATATATGTACATGGTTAATAACATCATCTGGAAATTTTGATAATTATGGGGTTGAATATAATGGTACGGGTGTACGTCCAGTCATATCTTTAAAACAAGGAATCAAATATTTAAGTGGAAATGGAAGTAAAGAAACGCCTTTTATAATAACGTCAATAACCAAGTCATTATATAATGTAATAACAACAAATTCAGTACTGGATAATATCGAGAGTGAACATGTAGAATCTGAAACAGGAATAGACTTTTCACAGATTTCATCCGATACGAATGGTAAAGGAATATATGAATTACATACAACCAAGAATGATGAATACCCAATATATTATTATAGGGGCGAAGTAGATAATAATATCATATTTGCAAACTTCTGTTGGAAAATAATCAGAACAACAAGTAGTGGAGGAATAAAGATAATCTATAATGGAAGTCCAACAAGTGATAATAAATGTACAAACATTACAGGGCCAAACACTCAGATAGGAAGTTCACCATATAATGAAAAATATGATGAAGCAAAATATGTAGGATATAAATATGATAATGATGAAGTAGATAGTACCATAAAAACGAAAATAGAGTCATGGTATAAAACAAATATCGATGAAAAGAAAGATGCAAATGGAAAAAGCTATACAACGTATATAGAAGATTTAGAATTCTGCAATGATAGAAGTATATCGTGGCAATCAGAAAGTACTATATATCATGGACCAAAATATAGAAATTATGACTATCGGAACCCAAGTTTAGAGTGTTTACAGGGGGAAGATAAATTCACAGTAGCAAATAAAAAACTAACATATCCAGTAGGGCTTATAACAGCCGATGAGGTAGCGTATGCTGGTGGAATATATGCTGAGGGCAATAATGCTTATTATTTATATACAGGTAATTATTATTGGACGATGTCGCCTTTCGATTTTCATGAAAATTATCCTTTTGTTTTTGATGTTCATGCAGCTGGTGGACTTAATGGTGATCGTGTTTATCTTAATAATGGCATACGCCCTGTTTTATCACTTAACTATAATATTGAAGTAATAGGTACTGGTACTTCTAATAATCCATATATGGTAAAATAAAAGTCACATTGAAATAAAAACAATGTGACTCTTTTTGTATTAAACTGCCCCTAAGTATCATACTTAAGTCAATTATTACTAATAAAATAATACCATTTTTAGCCTTATAAGTAAAGCTTTTTTTGTTGTTTAAAAGGTTTAATAAAATTAAAAATTAGAAATATTGAATAGCCAACAACCCCTTTAAAATAAATAAATTGGTTGTCCTTAAGTATGATACTTAAGGACACAGTTGGAGGGTAATATGAAGCAAGTAAAAAATAAAAATATGTTAGTATTAGTAGTAATTGTTATAGTGACATTAACAAGTAGTATCGGATATAGTGCCTTACAGTCAAATTTGAAAATAACGGCTGACTTAAGTGTCTTAAAAGACTACATACCAGATGGAACACTATATGATATGATGCATCATATATCGGAGATGGATAATACAAGTAGTAAGTATGTAAGTAGTCCTAGTGGGATAGATTTTAGTGAGGTATCATCGGATACGAACGGTAAAGGAGTATATGAATTATATACAACCAAAGATGAAAAATATCCTATTCATTATTATAGAGGAGAAGTAGATAATAATGTAATATTTGCCAACTTCTGTTGGAAAATAGTAAGAACAACAGAGACTGGTGGTATAAGATTAATCTACAATGGTGAACCAAGTGGCGATGGTAAATGTGATAATAATGGTGACAAAACAGAAATAGGAACTTTAGCTTATAATGAAAATTCTGATGATGCTAAGTATGTAGGATATAAATATGATAATGATACAGTTGACAGCACAGTAAAAGAATACATAGATAGTTGGTATGAAGAGAACATTGAAAATAAAAAGGATAGCAAAGGAGCAAGTTATAGTACATATTTAGATGATAGCTTTTTTTGTAATGATAGAAGTATATCCAGTAGGTCAGGAAACACTATCTACTATAGTTCATATACTAGAAATGCTGAAGACCACGCACCAAGTTTAGCATGTGCTGAAGAAGATAAGTTTACAATATCAAGTGGCAAATTAACTTATCCGGTAGGACTAATAACACTAGATGAGTTAGCATATGCGGGTGGTGAATATAATGATACAACAAGTAAATTTTACTTGAGAACAGGGCGTACTTATTGGACCATGTCGCCTTATTATTTTAATGGTGTTCATTCTTTTGTGGGATTAATTTCACCAGAAGGAATATTTCACAATCGAGTTGTTTATGATGAACGTGACGTTCGTCCAGTGGTATCCTTAAAACATGACACAAAGTATTTAAGTGGTAATGGTACCAAGGATACTCCATTTTTGATAACACCAATAACTAGGTCATTATATAATGTAATAAAAACAAATTCTGTGTTGGATAATGCTAAAAGTGAATATGTAGAATCCGAAACAGGAATCGATTTCAGTCAAATATCATCAGATACAAATGGCAAAGGAGTATATGAGTTACATACGACAGTAACTGATAAATACCCAATATATTATTATCGAGGAGCAGTAACAGATAACAATATAATATTTGCCAATTTTTGTTGGAAAATCATCAGAACGACAAGTAGTGGAGGAATAAAGATAATCTATACTGGAAGTCCAACAAGTGATAATAAATGTACAAACACTACAGATTCAAATACGCAAATAGGAACCTCTGCATATAATAGTGATTATGATGAAGCAAAATATGTAGGATACAAATATGATAATGATGAAGTTGATAGTACGATAAAAACAAAAGTTGATAGTTGGTACAAAACAAATATCGATGAAAAGAAAGATGCAAGTGGAAAAAGTTATACGAATTATATAGAAGACTTAGAATTCTGTAATGATCGGAGTTCAAAAATGTCAGGAAGTAATTACTTTTATGGTGCATTTGATAGAAATTATGGGCATAAAACCCCAAGTTTAATATGCCCACAAGATGAAGATAAATTTACCGTAGCAAATGAAAAACTAACCTATCCCGTAGGACTTATAACAGTCGATGAGGTAGCATATGCCGGAGGAGTTCATGATACATCAAATAGTACATATTATTTATATACCAATCAATGGCATTGGACCATGTCGCCTTCTTACTTCCAAGGCGGCGCTGAAGTGTGGGGCGTCTCTTCGGTTGGTGGCATCAACAACTACTACGTGAACAGCAACAACGGCGTTCGCCCAATCTTATCACTTATATCTACTACTCAAGTAATAGGAACCGGCACTAGTGACGACCCATATATCGTCGTTGAAAATTAAAAAACAGGCAATAAAAAAAGAAGTATGCAAGATCATACCACTTTAATATTTATTTAAGAACTTATATGAAAAATTTATATGTTCTTTTTTATTGTATTAGCTATCTTATCTTTTTCTTCATTAGAGCTATTTTGCCATAGTGTTTCAAAGAAGACACCTAAACCAGGTAGAGCCATTTCTTCTTTGTCATTCATTGATTGCTCAATAGCGTTTTTTATTTCATCTATATCACTATCTTTAAAATTACTTTTAATGCTATTTCTAATACTTATATTCATTAAATCATCTCCTAACAATAGTATGTAAGATTTATTTAATTTTATAACATGTAGTAGTTAGAATCACTATATTTGTTATTGTAAGTTGTTGTGTTAGTTTTACTTTCTAATTTTGAAACTCTATTTTCTAAGCTGTTTATTTGTTGTTGCATGTTATTTATCTGTTGTTCTGTGTTGTTGTAAGCTTGCGTATAGCTTGCATTATATGGTGTATAGTTTTGGGGTGGCATCATAATTGGAGTAGGCACTCCCATGATTGGCATTGAACCACTGAAATTAGAATACATTGGATTTCCACAATTTCGATCTTTTTTCATAATACCTCCTAGTCTAATTAATTATATGATAGTTAGAAAATTTGTTGACTATTTTAGATAAAACTTTGTTAACAAAATATGGTTATGGTATAATCAAAATGGTGGTAGAATGCGACTAAGAAATGTTAAAGGTGCGAAAGAAAAAATTGAAAATTCAAAATATATAGTTTTAGATTATTCAAAATATTATGGGAAATTTAAAGAGTTATTTAAAAATAATAATCCTATTCATATTGAAATTGGTATGGGAAAAGGAAAATTTATTCGACAACTAGCTTTAAAAAATCCACATATTAATTATCTGGGGATTGAAAAATTTGATAGTGTAATTGTAAGAGCTTTAGAAAAATTAGAACAAGATGATATTCCCAATTTATATTTAATTAGAATGGATGCAACTGAAATAGATAAAGTTTTTGACCATGAAATTGACAAAATATATTTAAATTTTTCTGATCCTTGGCCTAAAGAACGCCATGCTAATCGAAGATTAACTAGTAGTTTATTTTTAAAACGTTATGATGCTATCTTTAAAAAAGATAAGGAAATTTGTTTTAAAACAGATAATCGTCATTTATTTGAGTATTCAATTAAATCATTTACTGAATATAGCTATAAAATCAAAGATATCTGTTTAGATTTATATGATGAGGATTTAACTGATAATATTTCAACAGAATATGAAGATAAATTTCATGATAAAGGAATGAAAATTTATAAGATTGAAGTATATAAACAAACAAAATAACTATTATTTTGTAAAATGATAGAAATAATTTCTATTTTTTGATATAATGTGATTGTGAGGTAGATATGAAAAAGATCATTATATGTATTCTAGCGCTTTTATTTATTACAGGATGTACAATTGTTAGAATTAATACTAGCAGCATAGATACGATTGTTGATGTCATTCTATCTAAAGATAATAACCTTTATAATCGGGTAGGTAGGGGATATAAATATTATGTTCCTCGCGGAGTAACCTATATAGATACTAATGAAAATAATGATAAGTTGTATTCAAAGGGTGTTTATTATTACCTATATATTGATACAATTAGTTATTATCAACAGATTAAAACTGATTATGAAGAAAATAATAATTTGTATTATTCACGAAAACTTACAAAGGATGAAGGATTTAAGTATGATGGCTATTTAGAAATAAAAGAAGAGGATGGATTATATTATATAAACTTCTTTTATAATTATGCGAAAATTGAAGTCGTTGTAGAAAAAAAAGATATAAATAATGCTGTATTGAACTCTGCATATATTTTATCAACCATTCAGTTCAATCAAGATGTAATTGAATTGATGATCGATTATGATGATATAAGTAATCGTGAAGAAAAATATGAAACTTTTAAGAATAAAAATGAGGTTGAACAAGACGAGTTACAGGTTTATGAATAGTAGTAAAAGGAATGGGTGAAATTATGGGATTATTTAACAAATTTAAAGATTTATTTACAGAACCAGAAGAAGGTGAGGAAGAAAACGTTAAAGTTGAAAAAATCAAAAGAGAACCAGTAAGAGCTGTCTCAAGACATGAAGTAAGTAAGACTGAAGAATCAGCTAAGGTTGAAAAAGAAGAGGAAGAAAAGCAACCAAAAAAGGTTGAAAGTCCTCGTGAAGAAAAAACTAAGACACCAGTATTTTTTACAGAAAATGATTTTGCTGATTTAGAACCAGAAAAACCACATCGTGTAGAAAAAAGAGAAGATGTTACGAAAAAAGTAAGTAAAAGAGAAAATAAAAAACCATATAATGGTCATTATAGTGGAACTTATACTAGTACATCTATTTTAACTACCGAAAAGCCAGTCTTCAAACCAACACCAATTATCTCACCAATTTATGGAATTTTGGATAAAAATTATTCTAAGGATGATATTGTTGAAAGAAAAAGTAGTGCGCCTACAACTGTAGCTGATGGTATGGTTCATGATAAATTTGATGAGGTTCGTAATAAAGCTTATGGAACTTTGGAAAACGAGTTAGAAGAGACAATTTATGATGAAGCAAAAACAAGTAGAGCTGCTAGAAATAAAAAAATTGAAGAAGAAATTGATTTATTTGATGAATTAGAACAACAAGAAGATAAGAGTATCAGTCTAGAAGATACGGCTGAACTTGCTAAGACGGTTAATGAACAAGAAAAAAATATCCGTGAGTTAGAAGAGGTAACAATGGATTTAACTAAGGAGTTAGATAATTTACTTTTAAAGAAAGAATCTTTTAATAGCAAGAAAGAAAAAATTGAAAAACAACATAAAAGCAAAGAGAAAGAAGAGTCTTTAACTGAAAATGAATTATTTAATTTAATAGATTCAATGTATGAGGAAGGAAAGGAGTAGTTAAATGGTTATTGATATGGGTGATATGTTAACGTTTTTACTTTATGTAGCTTTACTAATTTTAGTTATATCTTTGATTGTTTTTGTCATAAGATTAACTAAGACGTTAAGTAAAGTTGATATACTTCTAGATGATGTTAATCGTAAGATGGTCAAAGTTGATGGCTTATTTTCTATAATTGATCGTACGACCGATTATGCATCTGCATTTAGTGATAAAGTTATAAGCGCAGTAACGAATGCAATTAACTTTGTATTTAGAAGAAAGAGAGGGAATGAAGATGAGTAAAGATAAAGAAAAGAAAAATAAATCTAGAAAACATTTAGGAACATTTATTGCGGGAGCAGCAATTGGTGCAGGTTTAGGTGTGTTATTTGCTCCTAAAAAAGGTAGTGAAACAAGAGCTGAATTAAAAAGTAAATGTGATGAATTAGCTATGAAGGCTAAAGGATTAAAAGCTAGTGATGTAAAAAAATATATTGATGAGAAGATTGAAGAGATTAAAGAGGCTTTAGCAGATTTAGATAAAGAAAAAGTTTTAAAATATGCTAAAGAAAAAGCAAAGGAGATTAATAAAAAGACAGAAGAGTTAATGCAATATGTAGTTGAAAAGGGAACTCCTGTTATGAAACAAACAGCAGCAGCAATCAAAGAAAAGGCATCTATTGTTACTAAAGACGTAATTAATAAATTAGAGAAACAACAGAAAGCCAAAAAAGGACAAAATAAAGAAGAACAGGAAGAAGCTTAGTCTTCTTTTTTCTTGATATGGTAAAAAAATTTTTCGTTATTTTACTTATTTTTGCTGTTACTGGATGTGGTAGGTCTTCTAATGAAGAAGTAGATCCAACTTATTCAATTAAATATAATGATGATTATTACAAAATATATATGCCATATAAAAAGGGTGTTGGCAACAATTATATTATTAATAGTAATGTTGTTGATTTTAATATTGAGACGATTGAAAAAGGACTAATTCAACTTTCTAATAATTTTTTTAGTGTTAATGATTGTTACTATCAAGAAGGTCAATATTTAACACAAAATAGGTTGAAAGAATTACTTGGTAAGGATAAATTAAATAAAATAGAAACACAAACAATCAAGGGTAAAAAGATTAATCCAACGATTATATCAGCTATTTATGAAAAAAATTTTTTAGATAAGCAAGGAAATATTAAAGGTATATCTTTAGGTATTGTTTTAAATCAATATCAAGCTTATGATCAAAATAATAATTATGTTGTAATGGATAAAAATCAAGTTGTTGATTTTGGAAAAAATGCAAGTAATAAATTGATTGATTATATGCGTGATAACTTTAAGTTAGATGAAGTACCTATTATGGTAGCGCTTTATCTTGAAGCATCACCAGAAAGTAATGTTGGTGGAAATTATTTATATTATGGTGTTTCTGATAAAAATAAAATAACATTTAATTATATTGATCAAAAAAATTATTATATGAATAGTGACAATGTTAAAAAACTTGATGTTACCAATTATAAAAATTTTGAAAAATTTGAAAATGTCATTCGAAATTATGATAACTCTATATATGTATCTGGGTTAGGTTTTTATAATGGAAATAGTTTAGCTAAATTGGATATAACAATTACTAAAAGTTATTATAGTTATGGTGATTTACTTTATATAAGTCAATTACTTAGTGATAATGTTATCAA
Source organism: uncultured Bacilli bacterium (assembly GCA_947630955.1). Lineage (GTDB taxonomy): Bacteria > Bacillota_I > Bacilli_A > RF39 > UBA660 > UBA5578. The sequence continues at coordinate 8,234 of CANRJK010000002.1, forward strand.
GTATTTTAAAGATGTTAAGGTTGTCATTGAAGTAAAAGCGATTAACGATATTAAGTCATATATTGTAAAGGAAGAGGGAGAAACATCAACTGATATATTTATTTACTGATAAAAATATTGTATAATGTTAGTGAGGTGTCATATGAATAATTTAATTAATTTAATAAAGAAAAATAAGAAAAAATCAACAATTATAGGTGTAGGTTTAGTTGTTTTGATTATTTTTATTGTTATTTTATATTGTACAATATCTTATTTGATTCCTAATAGCAAGAAAAGTGTTTATGGTGATCGTTGTGATATTACTGCAGAACATCCTGTGGATTCAAAAAGAAAGAGTTCTATTAAAAAATTCCTTGAAGATTACAAAAATTATAATCTAAAAGAATTTGAAGTTAAGTGTAATTTGATTGATATCGTAATTGAAGTTGATGATAGTACTAACTTTTCAAACGTAAAGAAAATGGGTAAGAGTTTACTTTCTGTTTTTAGTAAAGATGAGGTTAAGTATTATGATATTCAGCTATTAATAAAATCAAAGAAAGATAATAGTGAATATTATCCACAAATAGGTACACATCACAAACAAATTAATGGTAGTTCAAACGATGATTTCGTTTGGTAGTTGGGAGCTTTATGAAAAAAAGAATATTTATATTAATAGGGGTTCTTCTAGCCGCTGGTTTAATTGGCGGTGGTATTTATTTATTTTCTAATCAAAATAATAAATATGATTATACTATTGAACAGCAACGTTGGTTAGAAAGTAATAAAAATAGTGTTATTGATATGTATATGCCTAGTGATATACCCGTTTTAACAATGGCTGGCGAAGGACTGTTCTTTGATTTTATTAATTATTTTACGAAAAATACAGAGGTTAAAATTAATCCAGTTGCTTACCAACTTAATGAGAATGTTGATAGTGAATATAGTATTTTATTAGTTGCTGATAAAACTGATAATGATATTGAAATATTAAAAGATAATTATGTAATTATTACTAAAAATAATGTAATATATAATGATCTTAAACAATTAGCAAGTTTAAAAATAGGATATTTAAAAGATGATGGTAATGAGATTGCAAGTAGTTTAGGAACTGGCTTTAATTATGTTGCTTATAATGATAAACCGGCGATGTTAAATGCCCTTAAAAGTGGTACAGTTGACGCTATCATTGGTTTAAAGTCTATATATTTAAATGACATATTAACTAATAATTATCATATTTCTTATCAAATATTGAATATGAAAAGAAGTTATGTTTTAAGAATCAATGGTTCTAATAAAGATGTTAACGGAATTATTGAAAAAGAATATGCAAAATTTGAGAAAAATGAATTAAAGAAAGATTATAATAAAAATTTACTTGATAATTACGTTAAAACACTTAATATATCTGAGAAAGATATGACTGATTTAAATTCTAAAACCTATACTTATGGATATTTAGATAATGGAATATATGATAAAACATCACATAATACTTTAACTGGTACTAACTATTTTCTAGTAAAAGATTTTGCATCTTTTGCTAACATTGATATGAAATATGCCGATGCATATGATAGTTTAAGTGCTTTACAAGCCGCTGTTAATGATAATAAAATTGATTTTTATTTTGATACTAGTTCTTTTAATATAGAAAGTGCTAGTACGACTGTAAGACCAGTTGAAACGCAAGTTGTGCTTGCTGTTAATAATAATAACAAAATAGATATAAAAGAATTTAGTTATCTTAAGGATAAAAAAATAGCTGTTATTAAAAACAGTAAAATTGAGAAGTATTTTATTGATAATCAAATTAAAGTTAATAGTTATAATAATTATCATGATTTATTTAAAAAAGCTAATAAAGATACTATTATAGCTATGGAACTTGGCAATTATGAATATTATAAAATTCGCGATTTATCGAATTTTCATGTTGCTTATATTTTACCTGATAAACAAGATTATGGTTTTGTTGTTAATGAAAAGAATAAAATATTTATGAATTTATTAAACTTTTATTTAGAATATACCAATGTTAATTCTGTTATTAATATTGAGTATGCTAATTCTTTTGAATATGAAGGACTTAATATTTTCTTATTTATAGCTGTCTTAATTTTATCATTAATTATTATTATTCAATGTTTCGGTCGTATTAAAAAGACAATTAAACTTATCTTTAAACGTCGTGGTAAAGCCTTAACAAAAGATGAAAAACTAAAATATATTGATAATTTAACATCCTTAAAAAATCGTGCTTATTTAAATGATAATATTGAAAAATGGGACGATTCAGAAATATACCCACAAATAATTATTATTGTTGATTTAAATAATATTGCTTATATTAATGATAACTTTGGACATGAAGAAGGGGATAAAGTAATTACCGAGGCAGCCAATATTTTAATTCAAACACAGATGCCTAATACAGAAATTATTAGAACAGATGGAAATGAATTCTTAATTTATATGGTTGAATATGAAGAAAAGAAAGCTGTTTCTTATATTCGTAAATTAAATAGCGAATTTAAAAATTTATCACATGAATTTGGAGCAGCTATTGGTTATAGTATTATCAATGATGCAATCAAGACGATTGACGATGCTGTTAATGAAGCTACGCTTGATATGCGTACCAACAAAGAATTAATGAATGGGGAAAATAAATAATTTTCCCTTTTTTAAAAACAATTTTATAATTGAGATGGTGATAAAATGCATATTGATGAAATAAAAAAGACGAAAAGTGGTAAATATAAAGTCACAATCGATGGTGAAGACATAACTACTTATGATGATGTTATTTTAAAAAATAGTTTATTATATAAAAAAGATATTGATTCTAAAACTTATAATCAGATAAACAAAGATAATAATTATTATGATGCTTATAATAAGACCATGAATTATCTTCTTAGAAAAGTAAGATGTAATGAAGAGGTAAAAAAATATCTTGATGGCTTTAATCTTAAAGAAAGCGAAAAAAAGGAAATTATTAAGCATTTAACACAAATTGGATTATTAAATGATAGAAATTATGTTAGAGCTTATATCTCTGATGCAATATATTTAAGAAGTGAAGGCCCATTTAAAATAAAGGATTATTTAATTAATCAAAAAATAAGTGAAGAGTTGATTGATGAAGAATTAGCAAAGATTGATTGTTCAATTATCGAAGAAAAGCTAACAAAATTAATAGATAAAAAAGTAAAACTCAATCATAAATATTCTAATTATCAATTAAAACAAAAAATTCTTATGGATATGGTTAATTTAGGTTACAATCAAGATTTAGTTATATCAATATTGGATAATTATCAATTTGAAGATTCTTCTATTTTAGATAAAGAATATGAAAAGTTATATGCTAAATTATCTGTTAAATATCATGACCATGAATTATTTAATAAAATAAAACAAAAATTATACGCTAAAGGTTTTGATATTAATGAAATAAACAAGTTTATGGCTTCAAAAGAAAATACTATTTAGTAAGATTAAAAGTCTAACGGACTTTTAATTTTTTTACAAGAAAAAACCTATAAGGTAATTAGTTCTTATAGGTTTAAAAATTTTTAATCATTAACTTCTGTTTCTGATTTATTTTCTTCGTTGTTATCTTTTTTAGCTTTCTCTAATTCTTTTAGGTAATTGTTATAATCCTCTTTTAAGTCTTTATCAAAGAAAACTATTTTATATTTATTACGAAGTTCTGTTAAAACATCATATCGTAACATTTGATCATCTTCTAATTTTTGTTGAGCAATTAAAGTTTTGATTTCTTCTTTACTGTCATCTAAGCTTTTAGCTTTATCTTTTGATATTCTTAAAACTAAATGTAAGCCATCTTCAGCTTTAACAGTATCTTTTGAATATTCTTTGTTATCTAATTTTTTGATGACTTTCCAAACTGCTTCATCAACAAGATTTTTAGTTGCCTTTTCGTTCAAACCACCATTACTAGCTGTTTGAGCAATAGAATGTTCTTTTGCTTGTTTAGCAAATTCTTCAACTAAATCGTCACCTTTTTTATCTTTAAGAGCTTTGTTGATTTCTGATACGGTATCTTTAGCTGAATCATCATCAGCAATTACAATATCACGATAAGTATAAACTGTTTTATAGTTTTCATTATAGAAACTAACAACATCTTTATCATTTATTTTAGAAGCTACTTGTTTTTCGATAGCTAAATTAAGTTTACGATCTTTTAAAATGTAAGCTCTTAAACTATCTTCATCAGTAATGCCATTGATACCTAGATATTGTGCTGAAAAAGTTGCTAGATCAGTACCATAAGCTTCAGCATAATAAGTGTAATAGTCAATAGCTTCATCGACGTAAGAAGTAATTTCATCAGTTGTCTTAATTTCTTTTTCAGCTATCTGTGAATCTATCCAATTTGTAATGGTACTATAACCATATTGACCCTTTAATTCTTTATATAATTCGTCAGCTGTATATTCTTTACCTTCAATTTTAGCTACAACTTCTTCACCATTCTTTATTTTAGTTGTGCCACAAGCTGTAGTTAATAATAATGTTAAAACAGCTAACATTAAAAATTTCTTTTTCACTATATCAATCCTTTCTAAAACTTATAATAGCAAATATTCAAGGAAAATTCAATCATTTAATCACACATTCATAAAAACTTCATAAAATAGTTTTGAAAAGACAAAAAGGAGGAATGATTTTATGTGTTGTAATTCTGGCGTATCATCAGCTGCAATCGTATTAGTATTATTTATTCTTTTAATAATTATACTTGGAGCATGGATTTAAGGAGGTAGTTTATGTCTTGTAATGAATCATGTAATAAAGAAGTGACGCAATGCAAGAAAAATACTAATAATTGTGAACGAAATGGCGGAGGAGTTTCTAACTTCGTTATTGTAATCGTATTATATATTCTTTTAGCAATTATAATTGGGTCATGTCTTATATAAAGAGGTTAACCTCTTTATTTTTTTACACCTTTTGACAAAATAAATATATAAATATTGCGAAAATCTATTTACAAAAAAAAATATTTATTATACAATAGTGGTACATAGTGGAACAAAGTGGAGCTAAGTGGGTGGTTTTTATGTTTATGGGGGAATATCACCATACAATTGATAGTAAGGGTCGAATGACAATTCCAGCTAAATTACGTGATGATTTAGGTAATGACTTTTTTATGACACGTGGTTTAGAAGGTTGCCTTTATGTCTATCCAAGAAGTAATTGGGATAGCATTATCGCTAAATACAAGGAAATACCTGATACAAAAGATAAACGTTATTTCATGCGTATTTTCTTATCAGGCGCTGTCAATTGTGAACTTGATGCTCAAGGACGAGTTAATATTCCAATTCCACTAGTAGAATATGCAAAATTAGCAAAAGAATGTTTAATAATTGGCGTTGATGACCGTTTGGAAATATGGAGTAAAGAAGAATGGGATATCTTTATTAGTGCCAATGAAAATAATTTGTCTGACTTAGCTGATACACTATTTACTATTAATTAAGCATAGGGGGTATGCTGATGCATAAAAGTGTTTTGTTAGAAGAATGTATTCATTACTTAAATTTACATCATGATTCTATTATTGTCGATTGTACCTTAGGTTATGGTGGACATAGTAGTGAGATTTTAAAAAAGATAAAAGATGGATATTTATATTCTTTTGATCAAGATAAAGATGCGATTAATTATAGTAAAAATAGATTAGATGCAATAGCTTCAAATTACAAGATAATAAATAGTAATTTTGTTAATTTGAAAGAACAATTAAATAAATTAAAGGTAAATGAAGTTGATGGTATTTTATATGATTTAGGCGTATCAAGTCCACAACTTGATAATGATGAACGTGGTTTTAGTTTTCATCATGATGGTATTTTAGATATGCGCATGAATCAATCACAAACACTAAGTGCTTACGAAGTTGTCAACGGCTATACCTATGAACAATTAGTAGATATTTTATATAAATATGGTGAGGAAAAGTTTTCACGCAGTATTGCTTCAGCTATTGTAAGTAATAGACCAATTAAAACAACTTTACAATTAGCGGAAATTGTAAAAAATAGTGTCCCTTTAAGGTATCGTCGTGATAAACATCCAGCTCGTAAAACTTTTCAAGCGATTCGTATTGAAGTTAACGATGAATTAAATGTTTTTGAGAAAAGTTTAAAGGATGCCTTATCATTACTCAAAGTAGGTGGACGAATTTGTGTCATTACTTTTCATTCATTAGAAGATAAGATATGTAAAAGAATATTTAAGGAAGTTACTGAGATAGATCAGCAATTAAAACAATTACCAGTTGTACCAAGTGAATATTTACCAAATTATAAGGTAGTTAAAGTTTTAGAACCAACGAAAGAAGAAATATTAGATAATACACGAGCAAGAAGTGCAAAGTTACGTGTTGTAGAAAGGATAAAGTAGTATGAAGAAAAAACAACGAAAAATGAAAATAACAGGTGAGGAAAAGTTTTTATTATTTATATCTATATCATGTATTGTTTGTCTTTTTGCTACCCAAATATTTTTTGGCGCTCAAATAAGTAATACAAAAATGAATATTGAGAAAGTTGAATATCGTATCGAAAATCAAGCTAAGAAAAATGAATCTTTAACCATGCAGGTAAATGAATTAACTTCTTATGAAAATGTCAGTGATGTTATTGAGGGGATGGGTCTAGCTTATAACAACAAAAATATTGTTGTTATCGGTAAATAAATTGTGCTATAATTGGTATGGTGATAATATGAAACAAGGAAAAAAGAATGGTATAACAGTTACAAACAACTGGGTAGTACCAAAAAAAATACTTCTTATTTACTTGTTTATTTTGTTTGCTCTTTTAATACAGTTTGCTTATATATCATTATCACCTCGTGTCTATGGCGATAATTTAAAACAAATAGCCGCCAATCGAACTACTGTTTCTAAAGATCTTATTGCTAATCGTGGAACTATTTTTGATAGTGATGGCAATATTTTAGCGACCAATGTTACTTCTTATACTTTGATTGCTTATTTAAAAGCTTCAAGAACAACTGATAAAAATGATCCTAAACATGTAGTTGACAAGAAAAAAACAGCTGAAGCTTTATCTAAGGTTTTAGAAGCACCTTATGATTATATATATAAACGGTTAAACGAAGATCGTTATCAAGTTGAATTTGGATCATATGGTTCTAAGTTAACAGAACTAAATAAAATTGCTATTGAAAACTTAGAATTACCAGGTATTGATTTTATCGAGTCAACCAAACGTTTTTATCCTAATGGACAGTTTGCTTCTTATATTGTTGGTTATGCTAAAGAATACACAAGAATCAATTTAAAATTAAAAGAAGATTTTAGTTTTAAAGACTATTATCAGAATTATTATAATAAATATGATAATGTTGTTTTAAAAATTTATGATGAGAAGATAGTTGCTGATAATGGTAATACTGTAAAAGCTATTAAAGTTGGAACAACTTTTTATCGTCTTACTATTGGAAATTCAGATAAAGTTCTTGCAACGGGTATTTTAAATGTTATTACTAATGATGTATCTTCACAAACGGATGTTGTAACTGAAGGAGAATTAGGTGTTGAAAGTAAATTTAATGATATTTTAAAAGGTACTAATGGAAGTATAACTTATCAAAGAGATCCATATGGATATAAAATTCCTGATACACCTGAAACTAAAATTGAAGCTGTTAATGGTAAAGATATTTATTTAACTATTGATTCGAGTATTCAACGCTTTTTGGAGACAGCCGTTAAAAAGGAAGTAGAAGATTGGGATTCAGAATGGATGATTATGGTAGCGATGGATGCTAAAACGGGTGATATCTTAGGTAGTGCTACAAGTCCTAATTTTGATCCTAATAATTTATCAAGTGATATGAGTTATCAAAATCCTCTTGTTTCATATGGTTATGAACCGGGGTCTGTTATGAAAATTTACACATATTTGTGTGCGGCTGATACAGGTAATTTTGATGGTGAGAAAAAATATCGTTCTGGTAATATTAAGATTGGTGATGTTACTGTTAACGATTGGAATAAATATGGTTGGGGAAATATATCTTATAATGTCGGATTTACTTATTCTAGTAATGTCGGTGCTATTCATGTAGCTCGTGATTATTTATCACCTAGTAAATTAAAAGCTTGCTTGAAGTCATATGGTTTTGGTTCAAAGACAGGTATTGAACTTAGTGGTGAACTAGCTGGTGATGTTGACTTCCGTGAGGAAATTGATTTAGATTGGTTATCTGTTAGTTTTGGTCAAGGTCTATCAACTACAGCTATTCAACAGTTACAAGCTTTAAGTATTTTAGCTAATGATGGTCACATTGTAAAACCACATATCATTAAAAAAGTTGTCGATAATGATACTTTAAAAGAAACTAAGACGAAAGTTGAGGTTGGAGAAAAAGTAGCCAGTACAGAAGCTGTCAATACGGTTAAAAAACTAATGTATAATAATGTTCATACTAAAGGCGCAACAGGTCAATATTACTATATCAAAGGCTATGATATCATCGGTAAAACTGGAACCGCCCAAATTTATGAAAATGGTCATTATTTAGATGGTAATGGTAATTACATTGTTTCTTTTGCCGGTATGTTTCCTTATGAAGATCCTGAGATAATTATTTATACAGCTATTAAAAAACCTAGAACTTATTTATCTTACGTTACAGCTCCTTATGTTACTGAAGTTATAAGTAATATTGCAAAATACCGTAATATGTATTCAAAAATTGATCAATCAAGTACTAAAATAAAAAAATATGATTTAAAATCATATGTAAGTTTAACAACAGTAACTTCTAAAAATGAGTTGACGAAAATGGGAATTATTCCAGTTTTAATTGGTGATGGTGATAAAGTTATTGCGCAATATCCTACTCCAAGGACGACACTTGTAACAGGTGATAAAGTCTTCCTTTTGACTAATGGTAAAAATGTCAAAATGCCAGATATGAAAGACTGGGCGCGAAGTGATGTCATTAAATTTGCCAATTTAGCTAATGTTGAATATAATATAAGTGGTTATGGTTATGTTACAAAGCAAAATCTAAAGAAAGGCAGTATTATTGGTAAAAATACTATAAAAGTTGAACTAAAGGAAAAAAATAATAAAGATACAAAAAAGAAAACAACTAAATAGAGGGTGAAAAATGAATAAGAAGAAAAAAATCTTAAAAAGTATTTTAATCATTATTGTTCTTTTAGCGTTACTATTATTAATTTATTCTGGATATCAAATTTTCCTTTGGCACCACAATAATCAAATGATTGAAAATCAACTTAGTGAAATAAAAGAAGTCACACCTATTACCGAGGAAGAGGATAGTGAAAAAACACAGTTAGTTAATCCAACACCTCCTAAAGAAGATCCTTATTGGGATTATATTAAATTAAAATTAATTAATGTTGATTTTTCTAAATTAGCGAAAATAAATTCTGATGTTGTAGGTTGGGTTCAAGTAAATGGAACTAACATTAATTATCCGTTTGTCCAAACAAACAACAATAAATACTATTTAAGCCATCAGTTTGATAAAAAATATAATCTGGCTGGTTGGGTTTTCATGGATTATCGTAATCAAAAAAATGATTATGATAAAAATACTATTTTATATGCTCATGGTAGGCTAGATCAGACGATGTTTGGTTCACTTAGAAAAGTTGTCAAAAAAAATTGGTATCAAAATAAAGACAATTATATTGTTCGAATATCTAATCAAAAGGAAAATACTTTGTGGCAAGTTTTTAGTACTTACCAAATAAAAACAACAAATGATTATCTACAAATTTCTTTTTCCAATGATTCTAGTTATTTAAAATTTTTAAATAAATTAAAAAAACGTAGTATATATGATTATGGTGTTAATTTAACAGCTGATGATAAAATTATTACTTTATCGACTTGTCATAATGATACTGATAAGATCGTTTTACATGCTAAATTAATTAAAAGACAATTAAGATAAATTTAAAACTTATAATCTCAATCGTTGATTATAAGTTTTTTCTTGGTAAAAAGGTTATCTTTTTATGAAAAATTTAATTAAAAAGAAAAAAAGTGCTATAATATTGGCTCAAGGCAGTGATGTTAATGGAAAGTTATAATGAACTTTTTATAAATGAATTTCATAAAAGTCAAGAAATTGATGAAAAGTTTTCCCAACTTAATAATACTATTGGTTTAAAAAAAGCGATGAGTTATCTAGAAGAAATGGGAGCTTTTACTTTAGATATTAATGATTATATTAGTAATTATCAAATTAAGTATCGAATTAGTGAGTGGACAAAAGATACGTTATCAGATAATGAAAAATTAGAATTTTTAAATGAATTAAAAGCACTAAAAAGATATATTATAGATATAAGTATAAAGATAAACTCTAAACTAAATTTACCAGAACTTATAATAAAAACAATGATGGGTGATATAAGAGTTATTCAATATTCGAAAATTAACCCTGCTATTAAAGATTTGTTTCCTTTTATCTTAGATAATCGAAGATATGGAAAATGTTACGACTTTGCTTATGAAATTTCTTCAAATTTAAATATACCAAATAAAATTGTAACAGGATACATATATGGATATAGCGTTAAATCACAATTTCTTCATAGTTGGGTAGAAGTTAATATAAAAGGGGAAGAATATGTAATTGATGGTACATTAAATGCTGTAATAAATAAAAGGGGCTACTATTTACTTGAACATGCTAAACCAATTTCTATCATTAGTAGTTTAACCTTAAAGAATGATTTAGAAACATATGCGGAAAAGATAAATTTAGTGCCTTTAGATGTTTATTTGGTATTTAGAGATGAAATAGTTAAAGATTTAGAAAGAAATAAAATAATGTTTAAAAAATAAAAATTTTGAAAGGAAATAATTATTTTGATATTTTTTACTACTATGTATGGTTCATAGTAGTTTTTCTTTTTTTATATAAAAATGTAATTGTTAAAAGGAAATTTAGAAGTAATCAATAATAATTAGATAGGGGGTGATTTATGAAAAATAAAATTATTATTGTGGTTCTTATTTTAATCATGGGGATAGTGGCAACTATTTTTGTTAATACAGATCTAAAAAGTGAAGTATTAGCTGAAGAAAAAAGTACACTTGAAATAGAAAAACCTCAAAAAGAAGAACCTAGTAAAGTTAAAGTTGATATTAAAGGAGCTGTTAAAAAAGCTGGCGTTTATGAAGTAGATACTGAACAAAGAGTTAATGATGTTATCAAATTAGCTGGTGGACTTAATCGTGATGCTAATACTAATTATGTCAATTTAAGTGCTAAAGTAACTGATGAAATGGTTATTTGGATTTATACGAATAAAGAAATAAAGGAACTGAAACTTGAACAATCATCAGCTAAGTACATGGTAAAACAATGTAATTGTCCAATGGTTGATAACACAGCTTGTCTTAATAACAAGGATACTACTAATGGTAATGCTGATAGTAATAATCAATCTGGTATTATTAATATTAATAATGCTACTACTGAACAGTTAATGACATTAGAAGGCGTTGGTGAATCTAAGGCTAAGAGTATTATTGAATATCGTGAGAAAAATGGTCAATTTAACAAAATAGAAGATATTATGAATGTCGATGGAATAGGGGAAGCACTTTATAATAAGATTAAAAATCATATTACAGTCTAAGTATTTGATTTACTTCTTTTTGTTTGGAGTTGCGGTTTATTGTCTTTTTTGTTTACGAAATAATTTTTATCAAACTAAATATAGTGAAGATGATACTTATCTAAAAGGGGTTATTCAAAATATTGTATTAGATGATAAACAAATGAAAATTTATTTAGATGAAGTATTAATAAATTACTATATTAATGAAAAGACACCAACTATTGATTTGCAAGTTGGTGATGAGATAAAAGTTACAGGTTCTTTTAGTAAACCTAAAGAAGAAGATAATTTTAATTTATTTAACTATAGAAATTACTTACTTAGTAAAAAAATTTATTATATTGTTTTAGCTGATAAAATTGAAGTTTTAGACAGAAGTCATAATTGGTTTTATATATTAAAACGAAAAATTCTTACGAAAATACGTGGTAGGCAAACAGAAACTTATTTAAGAACTTTTATACTAGGTGATAGTAGTAAAATAGATAAATCGGTTATGGAAAGTTATCAAAGTAATGGTATAAGTCATTTATTTGCTGTATCCGGAATGCACGTTTCATTAATTACAACCTTACTGATTTTTTTTCTTGATAAACTTATTAACAGTAAAATATTAAAATATGGATTTATCTTTACTTTTTTAATTATTTATATTTTTCTGACTAATTTTTCACCATCAATTATTCGTGCCTCTTGTCTTTTTATCTGCTGCGTTTTGAATAAGAGTCTAAAACTTGGAATAAAAACGGAATATATACTTTTATATATTTTTGGCTGTTCCATGCTATATAATCCTTTTTATATTTATAATAATGGCTTTTTATTTAGTTACGTTATTTCTTATTTTCTAATCAAATTTGGGCATATTAGTAATAATTATTCTAATTATTTTCTAAAACTATTTATTACATCTTTTATTTCTTTTTTAGCTGGCTTACCAATTTTGATTAATAGTTATTTTAACATTAATCTTCTAACACCGATTTTTAATTTATTTTTTGTTCCTTTGGTATCATTTGTTATTTTTCCATTATCACTCCTCACTTTTTTCTTTCCATTTCTCGATAAATTGTTTTCAATATGCATATCTTTAATGGAAAGTTTATCGTTATTAATGGAACGCGTAACACTTTTTAAAATAAACTTATCACATCTTTCTTATATTGGTATTATTTTATATTATCTTTTAATTCTTTTTATTATTAACAAAATAAAAAGAAAAGAATATAAATATATTGTAACTTTATTTATAGTTTTGTTTTTTCATCACTATATTAGGTTTTTTGATATTTATCCAACTTTATCATTTATAAATGTTGGGCAGGGTGATAGTATCTTACTCACTTTACCACATGGCCAAGGGAACTTTCTTATTGATTGTGCTGATATAAAAAAATATAGCGGTAAAGATGAAGTACGGGGTGAGGTAGCTAATAATATTATTATTCCTTATTTAAATTCTTTAGGAATAAATAAATTAAATTATGTAATTGTTACTCATGGAGATTACGATCACATTGGTTCTTTAACAACAATAATAGATAAAATTAAAATAAATCAAGTTATTTTTAACAGTGGTTCTATTAATTATAATGAAAAAGAAGCAATAAAAAAATTAAAGACTAAGAAAATAAAATATAATTTTTTTAGTCATAATATGTTTAAAATTGGAAATGATGAAATAATGTTTTTAAATGATATCGATAAACAAAACGAAAATGAAGATAGTCTTATCATTTATGCCAAAATAAATGGTAAAACAATTTTATTAATGGGTGATGCTGGTTTCGAAACTGAGCAATATTTACTTAATGAATATAATATTAAGAATGTGGATATATTAAAGGTAGGACATCATGGTTCAAAATATTCCACTAGTACGCAGTTTTTAAAACAAGTTAATCCTAAATATGCAGTTATATCTGTAGGTCTTAATAATAAATTTAATCATCCAGATTCTCAAGTATTAAAAAAATTAGCTAATCGTAGGTTATACCTAACAAGTATTAATGGTAGTATTAAAATGACTTTAAAACCATCAATACTTGTTCAAACGGTACGCTAATCGCATTAGCGTTTTTATATAGATGGAGAACATAAAGTTCTCTTTTTTATCCGTTTTTTAGTTATAAATTTAAAAAATTATGATATAATAACGTCTAAATTTTGATAAATATCGCTAAAAATTAAAAAAATGCAAAAAAATGTACCATAAAAAAAGGAATACTTTCTTTTTTGTCGTATATTATTATTGGAGTATTAATTAGGAAGTGGTTTATGAAAATAGATAGTGAGCTAATTAATGAAATTAGAAATAAAGTTGATATTGTCGAAATAATTTCTAGTTATTTACCACTTACAACTAGAGGAAAAAATTATTTTGGTGTTTGTCCTTTTCACGATGACCATTCACCTAGTATGAGTGTGTCAAAAGAAAAACAGATATATACATGTTTTTCGTGTGGCGCAACAGGTAATGTCTTTAACTTTATTCAAGACTATGAACATATAACTTTTGTTGAAGCAGTTAAAAAATGCGCTGATATGTGTGGAATTGATTTAAAAATAAAAACATCTAGTGATGATAAGATTATTAAAAAATATAAAACTATTTATGATATATACGAAATAAGTCAAAAATTTTATCAAAATAATATCAATAGTAGTTTAGGTAAAAAAGCTAAAGAGTATTTATATTCACGTTCTTTAACGGACCTAGAAATTAAACACTTTGATATTGGGCTTTCTTTAAATGAAAATGATATGTTAGTTAAATTATTAAAACAAAAAAAATTTACTGATAAAGACCTATTAAAAAGTGGCCTAGCGAACGCTAATGAAAATGATATTTACGATGTATATCGTAATCGAATTATGTTTCCACTTCATGATTTAGTTGGACATGTTATCGGTTATAATGGACGAGCCTATGATGATGAGACAACTAACCGATATGTTAATTCTAAAGAAACCGATTTGTTTAAAAAAAGAGATTTTTTATATAATTATCATCGCGCTAAAGAATCAGCACGTTCTAAAAAACAAATTATTATCATGGAAGGACCCATGGATGTTATTAGAGCCTATACTATAGGTATTGAAAATGTTGTAGCGACTTTAGGAACATCTTTTAGTGCATCTCAAAGTAATTTAATTAGAAGATTATCTGATAATGTCATTTTATGTTTTGATGGTGATGCAGCCGGTTTAAAAGCAACAAAGTTAGCTATTACAGAATTGGGAAAAGTTGGTATTTTGCCTAAAATTGTTTTAATTCCTGATAATGCTGATCCTGATGAATATATTAAAAATAATGGATCAGAAGCTTTTCAAAATCTTTTAAACAAAGCTATCGACATTATGGAATTTAAAACTATTCTTTTAAAAAAAGAAACTAATTTAAATAGTCCAGAGGGAGTAGCTAATTATGTTAAAGCTATGATTTCGGAAATTAATAAAATAGATGATGATATTTTAAAAGAAGTAACTATTAACCGATTAGTAGATGAAACTAAAGTTAGTAAAGATGTAATTATGAGTAAATTAGATAATAAGAAAAAAGAATTAGTAATTACTCCCAAAAAGAAACAAACTAAAAAAAACAAGTATGAAAAATCAGTTCAATGTTTAATTTACTATATGCTTTATAATGAAGAAGTAATTAAAATGTATGACCGAAAAATAACGCATATTAAAGATGATAACTATCGTCATTTAGCTTTTCAAATAAGTGCTTTTTACAAGAAACATGGTTATATAAAGGTAGCTGATTTACTAAGCGAAGTTGACGATGTCAATACTACTAAAACAATCGGCTCTATTGTCGCATTAGAACTTAAAGATGATTATACTAAAGAAGAAATAGATGATTATTTAAATAATATTAAAGAATTTAATGATTTAGAAAAAATAGATAAATACAAAAGCGAATTAGCGCAGGCTAATGACATTAATGAAAAAATACAACTAGCTAATAAATTAATTGCGTATAAACTAAGGAGTGAAGAAAATGATTGATGAAATAAAAACATTTGAACAACGAAAAGAAGAACTAGTAAAAATAGGTAAAGAAAAAGGCTTTATTACATATGAAGAATTAGCTAAAGCTTTAAAAGGACTAGAACTTGATGCTGATTCTTTGGATGACTTATATAATACTTTTAGTCAAAATAATATTGCCATTGTATCTGAAGAAGATGACCAAGAAAGTGGCGAAGAAAAATTACTTTTAGATGATTCAACATTAACTAAAGACTTAACTATTAATGACCCTGTTAGGATGTATCTAAAAGAAATTGGACAGATAAAGTTATTAACTTTAGAAGAAGAATCAGCTTTAGCTGATCGAATTATGGCTGGGGATGTTGAAGCTAAAAATATCTTAGCTGAAGCTAACTTACGTTTAGTCGTTAGTATCGCTAAAAGATACGTTGGACGTGGAATGTTATTTCTTGATTTAATTCAAGAAGGAAATATTGGTTTAATGAAAGCCGTTGATAAGTTTGATGTATCTAAAGGATATAAATTTTCAACATATGCAACATGGTGGATAAGACAAGCTATTACAAGAGCTATTGCTGATCAGGCTAGAACAATTCGTGTTCCCGTTCATATGGTTGAAACAATTAATAAATTAGCTCGTGTTCAAAGACAATTGACTCTAGAACTAAATCGTGAACCTTCGGAAGAAGAATTAGCTAAAAAAATGAATACAAGTGTCGAAAAAATCAGAGAAATTTATAAAATTAGTCAAGATCCTGTTAGCCTTGAAACGCCAATTGGTGAAGAAGATGATTCTCACTTAGGTGATTTTATCAAAGATGAACGTAGTTTAAGCCCTGAGGAATTTGCTACCAATGAAATGTTAAAGGATGAAATAAGTCAAGTTCTAGAAACTTTAACTGAAAGAGAAGAAAAAGTCGTTCGTTTACGTTTTGGCTTAGAAGATGGTAAGCCACGTACTCTAGAAGAAGTAGGGCAAATGTTTGGTGTAACAAGAGAAAGAATTCGTCAGATTGAAGCCAAAGCACTTCGTAAATTAAGACATCCTTCTCGTAGCCGTAAATTACGTGATTATATAGGCGAATAATGAAAATATCTAAAAGACTTGGAACAATCGCTTCGATGATTCCAGATAAAGCTAACGTTGTCGATGTTGGCTGTGATCATGGCTTGTTATCAATTTATTTAGCTAGTGAAAAAGATTGTCATCTTATCGCAACTGATATCAACCCTAAAGCTTTAGATAATGCTCGTTATAACATTAAAAAATATCATGCTTCTAATATTGATACTATTTTAACGGATGGACTTAATAGTATCTCTTTAAAAAAAGAAGATTATATTGTAATTGCTGGTATGGGAACTAAGAGAATTAAGCATATTTTGAGTAACCAAAAATTGAGTGATAATCTAGTTATTTCATCTAATAATCAACTTTATCAATTACGAAAATTTATGATGAAACTAGGTTATATGATCACTGATGAAAAATTTATTACTGATCAAAATAAAAAATATATTATTATCAAATTCCATAAAGCAAAGAAACACTACTTTAAAACTGACTTAGAATATGGACCAATTAGTAGGTATGATAAAGATTATTTAATATATGAATTAGCTAAGTTATTTGAAATAAAAAAACAAGTTACCAATAGCAACTTTATTGTGCGTCTTAAAAATAAAAGAAAAATAAATAAATTAAAAAGAATGTTAAAAAATTAGGGAAATAAAGTATAAATTATTTCCCTTTTTAGATGAAGAAAGTAGGTCCTTCATTACTATTTATTAAAGTTTCATTTAAAGCTAAATCATTGGTTGTTGTATTTTCAATATCAGCTTTTTTAAATTCATTCATAACATTAAACATTGTTTTTAGATTTTTCATAATCGGAGACATTTGTTTTACCACTGGAATAGTTTGATTAACAAGATTTAATGTTTTTGATGCTCCATTTATAATCGAACTAAAACTTATTCTACTTAGTAAACTTGGTGCTGCTGTTTCAACTGGTATTGAATATAAATAAGGATTGTAAAAATTCATATGTAGCCCCCTTGTATCATAGTATATGATATTTATCTAAAAAAGTTTATGTTATTAATAAAAAATAATGATAATTAAAACTGTCAATAAAGCATGAAAAAGTCTTGAAAATAAATAGGGTATATAGCGGATATTTAACTTATTTAAAATACCATATACTTGAAAATGAATACATATTCCTCCAAAGGATAAAAGAAATCCACTTATTAAAGTTTTAAGTTTTAAACTTAAATTTAACGTATTAAGATAATTTAGTCCTTGTGATAACTCTAAAATAACATTAAAAAAGGGGATATTAATTATTGATGAGATAATAAAAAAAGTTACAATTGTTCCTAAAATAAATAAAAGAGTTGATATAGCTGAATTGATTGAAGTTGTAAGAGCTTCTGCTAACTTAATATTTGGAGGATTAACTTCTTTTTGAACTTTCTGACTGATATATTTATTTCGAATAATAATTCCAATAATAACATTACTGATATAATGCGCAAATAAAACTAATAATGTATGGTCTTTAATCATTCCCATGATAAATAAAGGATTAGAAAAATGGGAGAAAAGAATAATTTTTTGAACATCATTTATATCAATTAGATGCATATCATACATTTCCATCGCGATTTTAGCGTTACTTGGAAATCCAGAAATAATACTCATAAAAAAGATATAAGATGTATTGTTATTTAATCTAAATAATTTTATGCATAATTTGCCAAAGAAAAAATTAACATATTTAATGAAATTGAGATTTATTAACATTGATGATATAATGAACATAGGAAATAAAGATGGAAATATTTTGTTTAAAAATAAATCGCAAGCTTTAATGATATTAACACTTACTAAAGGATAATTTTTAAATAGTGAAAATGTTAGTAGTAAAACAGCTAAAAGAGTTATTTTTTTAATCATAGTAAATTATATTTATTTCCTAAGAAAAATTTGACAAATGTTATAAAACGTGCTATGATAACTCACATCTCATAAGGAAGGGGGATTATATGCTAGAGTTAAATAGAAAAGCATTAAAAAAAGTTTTTAGTGGTAAATTTAAATTAACTAATTTTGTTAAAAGAAGAGCTTCTAAAATAATTTTAACTTCAGCCGTTGCCTTAACAATGTTAACCGGTTGTGGTGATAAGAAGAGTACGGAAACTAATGAACCACCAAAAGAGCCAAAAGTAAAAACAGAAAGTAGTACTCCAGACGAAAAAGAAGTTAAAGAAACTAAGAAAGATTTAGAAAAAGAAAAAAAGACTATTGCTTTCTTATCTGATTCTTTAAAAATATCTGATTTAAAAGTTAAAAATGGATTAGATACGGCTAAAGAGGCTGCTAATATCGATGTTGCTGGTATTGCTATGGCTGTTGATGAACAAGGTAATATTATTAGTGATAAAGCATCTGGTAGTGAAATTTTAGTTTCTGAGGTCTATGATAGAGATGTTCATGTAGCTAGCGATGGCGATTTATATGTTAATAGTCCATCCGCACCAGATGAAATATCAGATGAATTAGATGGTAAATACCTTGCTCCAGATGGTTCATATTGGGAATCAGAACAAGATTATTTAAATCAAATAAATGGTGATGAGGTTGTCACTGTAGAAGGTACTGGTACTACCGAAGATGTTATTGTTGCTGAAGGAGATAGTTACCGAGCTCCAGATGGTTCATATTGGGAATCAAAGCAAGAATATGATGAATGGGCAAGATATAATAGTGACGTTGCAACAAACGATAGTTTAGTTGATGGTGAAGCTAATTATTATACAGCTCCAGACGGAAGTATTTGGGAGAGTGAACAAACTTATAACGAATATATTGGTAGTGTTAATGAACAAACACCAGAATCTGATAATAATTATTCTCAAGATGAAAACTATGGTTATGAAGCTCCAGATGGCAGTATTTGGGAAAGTGAACAATCTTACAATGAATATATAAATGGTATTGATGAACAAGTAACAGAATCTGATAGTAACTATGATGAAAGTGTTCAAGATGACAATAATTACTATACAGCTCCAGATGGAAGCTTATGGGCCAGTGAATCAGACTATAATGATAGTTTAAGTGGTGAAGCTAGTTATACAAGATAGTAGAAATACTATCTTTTTTTGGCGTTTTGTGTTATCATTTTTATGGTGTTGAAACTTATGAAAAAGATAGAAATTTTTGAACTTGTAGAAGAGCCAAAAGAAAAAAGAACAACTTTAAAAAGGTTTATTGTAAATTTTATTATTATTTTTATCGTTGTTTTTTTAAGTTTTTATGAATTTCCTTATTATATTAGTAAACCAGGTGGTTTAGATAATATTAATAATAGAATTGAAATTGAAAACGCTAAAGAAGCCCAAGGAAGTATCAATTTAACATACGTAAGTGAATTAAAAGGAACATTACCTTTACTCCTTTTAGCGTATTTAATTCCTGATTGGGATATTGTTTCTAAAGAAGAAGAAAATATTGGAACTTTAGATTATGATACAATGTTGATTAGAGAAAAAGAATTACTGAAACAATCTTACATGGATTCTATCAAATATGCCTATGAAAAAGCTCATAAAAAAGTTATTGTGACAAAAGAAAATTGTTATGTTGCGTATGTCGATGAGAAAACTAAAAGCGACTTTAAAGTAGGCGATCAACTAATTGAAATAGATGGTGTAAACATTAATAAATTAGATGATTTTATTAATGTTACAGCAAACAAAAAAAGTGGAGATAGTTCTAAAGTAGTGGTTTTAAATAATAAGAAAAAATATACACGTCAAGCTGAATATTATGCTGATTCTGATGGTAGGCCAATTATTGGAATTGGGATTGCTTCAGAATATGAATTAGAAACTGATCCTAAATATAAATTTACTTACAGTAAAAATGAATATGGACCAAGTGGTGGCTTAATGATTGCTTTAGCGGTTTATAATAGTTTAACTGAACAAGACATTACTGCAGGTAAAAAAATAGCTGGTACAGGAACACTTGACTCTTCAGGAAATGTAGGATTAGTAGGTGGTATTGAGTATAAACTTAAAGGCGCTAATAAAAATCATGCTGATGTTTTCCTTGTACCTTTTGGTGAAAATTATGATGAAGCTATGAAAATTAAAAAGAAAAATAATTATAAAATAGAAATAGTTGGTGTTAAAACCTTTGATGAAGCTTTAGAATATCTAGAAAAAAATCTTCAAAAATAGACTTTGGTCTATTTTTTGTGTTAAAATGAAGTTGGTGATATTATGAAGATGTCGGATGTAGATTTAAATAAAATAACGCCAATGATGCGTCAATATATAGATATAAAAAATAAAAATAAAGATATTATTATTATGTTTCGTTTAGGGGACTTTTACGAAGTTTTTTTTGAAGATGCTATTTTAGTATCAAGAGAATTAGAACTAACGCTAACAGGTCGAAGTGCTGGTTTAGAAGAAAGAGTTCCCATGTGTGGAGTGCCTCATCATGCCGCTGATGTCTATATTGAAAAATTAGTTGATAAAGGTTATAAAGTTGGAATTTGTGAACAATTAGAAGACCCAGCTACTGCTAAAGGAATTGTTGAACGTGGCCTTATTCAAATTATTAGTAAGGGAACAGTAACAAGTTTAGAAGCCTTAAAAGAAAATGATTTTAATTATATTGGAAGTATCTTGGAATTTCCTAATGCTTATGGACTATGTTATACCGATATAACAACTGGTATCATTTATGTTACTTTACTTAATCATCATGCTAGTAATTTAGTTAGTGAAATTGTTTCTTTAAATTTAAAAGAAGTTATAACAACTTCTAAATTAGATTCACAGATAATTAATATTTTAGAAAAACAATTTAAAATTGTTATAAGTATAAGTGATGATATTAATGAAATTAGTGAATATAAATACGTCTATGAAGATCTTAGTGATGAACGTATGGTTAGAGTAGTAAAACATTTACTAACCTATATAACAGCTACTCAAATGCGTTCTTTATCACATATTCAAAAAGCTATTATTAAAGAAAACAAAAATGTCTTAAAAATGGATATTCATACTAAAAGAAATTTAGAGTTAACAGAAACATTGAGACTAAAACAACGAAATTATTCTTTAATATGGGTTCTTGATAAAACTAAAACGGCGATGGGAGCTCGTTTACTTAAAACTTATATTGAAAACCCTTTAATTGATAAAGATGAAATTAATAAACGTTATGATATTGTTGAAAAATTATTGAAAGAATTTATCTTACGTGAAGATTTAAAAAATTATCTTTTTGATGTTTATGATATTGAAAGATTATTAGGTCGAATTGCTTTTGGTAATGCTAATGCGAGAGATTTACTTCAATTAAAAGCTAGTTTAAAAGTTTTACCAGCCATTAACAAAATATTAGAACAAATTAATTATACAACTTATGATTCATTAGATGATTTATATGTACTATTAGAAAAAGCTATTTATGAAAATCCTCCTATTGGTGTTAAGGAAGGTTATTTAATCAAAGATGGTTATGACGAACAATTAGATGAATTAAAACAACTTCGTAAGGGTGGAAAAGATTTTGTTGCCAACTTTGAAAAAGAGGAAAAAGAGCGAACGGGTATTAAAAATTTACGTGTTGGATATAATAAAGTTTTTGGATATTATATTGAAGTATCCAAAGGCTCTATTAGTCAAGTAAAAGAAGAATATGGCTATGAAAGAAAACAAACCTTAACGAATTGTGAACGTTATATTAGTCCTATTTTAAAAGAAAAAGAAGCTTTAATTTTAAATGCTGAAGAAAGAATTATTGACATTGAGTACCAATTATTTACACAAATTAGAGATGAAATAAAAAAATATATTCCTAAATTACAGGAAGTATCGAGAATTATTAGTGAAATAGATGTTCTTCAATCTTTCGCGACGGTAGCTGAAGAAAATAATTATATTAGACCAACTTTAGTTTCGAAACGTAATATTTATTTAGTTTCTAATCGCCATGCTGTTGTTGAAAAGGTCTTAGATAGTGAGTATGTATGTAATGATATTATAATGGATGAAAAAACTAATATCGAACTCATAACAGGTCCTAATATGGCTGGTAAAAGTACTTATATGCGTCAACTTGCTATTACTGTTATTATGGCTCAAATAGGTTGTTTTGTTCCTGCTAAAGAGGCTAGCTTACCTATTTTTGATGCTATTTATACACGTATAGGGGCAAGTGATGATTTAGTTAGTGGGGAATCAACTTTTATGGTTGAAATGAAAGAAGCTAATAATGCGATAAGTAATGCAACTAGTAATAGTTTAATCTTATTTGATGAATTAGGTCGTGGAACTGCTACTTTTGATGGTATGGCTTTAGCGCAAGCTATTATTGAATATATTCATGACCATATTAAATGTAAAACATTATTTTCAACACATTATCATGAATTAACTGACTTAGAAAATAACTTAGAAAATTTAAAAAATATTCATGTAAGTGCTTATGAAGAAAATGGCAATATAACTTTCTTACATAAGATTGAAGCTGGTAGTATTGATAAAAGTTATGGTATCCATGTAGCTAAATTAGCTGAATTGCCAATTAAATTAATTAATCGAGCAGCTGATATTTTAAAAGTATATGAGGCTAAAGAAGAAAAAAGAGATATTAAAATTCAAGAATCTTTGCCTTTAGATGAATTATATGATGAAAAATCACCTGTTTTAGAAAAATTAGATACAATTGACCCTTTAATGACAACACCAATGGAAGCTTTAACGCTTTTAACAGAACTTAAAGAATTAGCTAGTAAAAACTAATTCTTTTTTGCTTATAAATCAAGCTAAAAACGCGTTTTGTTTGTCAAACTTTTTTTTTTCTGTTATAATGATTAAGGTGGTAATATGGCAAAATATGATGAGTCTTCAATTAAAATACTAGAAGGTTTAGAAGCAGTAAGAAAAAGACCTGGTATGTATATTGGCTCAACCGATAAAAAAGGGTTACATCATTTAGTATGGGAAATCGTTGATAATTCTATTGATGAAGTCATAAATGGTTTTGGTAAAAAAATAAAAATAATTTTACATGCTGATCATAGTGTTAGTGTCGAAGATGAGGGTCGTGGTATTCCAGTTGGAAAGCACGCTAATGGAATGGACACTCCTGAAGTTATCTATACTATTTTACACGCAGGTGGCAAATTTGAAACTAGTGGTTATAAAGTTTCTGGTGGCCTACATGGTGTTGGTGCTTCTGTTGTTAATGCTCTATCTAAATGGATGGAAGTAACTATTCGTAAAGATGGTTATGAATATTTTATATCATTTAAAAATGGTGGTAAAGTCAATCAAAAATTAACCCGTGGTAGTAAAACATCTAAAACAGGAACGAAAGTTCGTTTTATGCCTGATGATGAAATCTTTTCAACAACTAATTTTTCTTTCACAACTGTGTGTGAAAGAATGCAAGAATGTGCTTTTTTACTTCGTGATTTAACGGTTGAAGTTATTGATGAAGAAGATAAAAAGCAAGAAGTGTATCACTATGAAAATGGCTTACAATCTTTTGTTGAATATATAAATGATGATCGTAAAGTATTACATAAAGTCGTTGAATTTAATGGTTTAAAAGATAAAATTGATGTAGCAATTGCTTTTCAATATACTGAAGCTTATAGTGAAAACATTGTATCATTCGTTAATAATGTTAAAACAAGTGATGGTGGTTCTCATGAAGTTGGTTTTAAAACTGCCTTAACGCGTGTTTTTAATGACTATGCTAGAACGAATGGTTATCTAAAAGCTAAAGATAAGAATTTAGAAGGACCAGACACAAGAGAGGGATTAACAGCTGTTATAAGTTTACAAATTCCTGAATCTTTGTTGCAGTTTGAAGGTCAAACTAAATCTAAATTAGGTACACCTTCTGCTAGGACAGTTGTCGAAAGTATTGTTACAGAAAAACTACAATATTTTTTAGAAGAGAATAAAGACGTTGCAACCAAAATCTTAGAGAAAATGGTTAAAAGCAAAAATGTTCGTGAGGCTGCTAGAAAAGCTAGAGATGAAGCTCGTAATGGTAAAGATAAAGGTAAAAAAGAAAGAATTATTAATGGTAAATTAACACCAGCTCAAACACGTAACCCAAAAGTTAATGAACTTTTTTTAGTGGAAGGAGATTCAGCTGGTGGTAGCGCGAAAACAGGTCGTGATCGTAAATACCAAGCTATTTTACCTTTACGTGGAAAAGTTTTAAATACTGAAAAAGCTAGTTTAGAAGAAGCTTACAAAAATGAAGAAATTAATACAATGATTCATGCAATCGGAGCTGGAGCTGGAAGTGATTTTGATATCAATGATAGTAATTATGATAAAGTTATTATTATGACTGATGCCGATGTTGATGGTTCACATATTCAAATTTTATTACTTACTTTTTTCTATCGTTATATGAAACCTTTAATTGAGACAGGGCATCTTTACATTGCTATGCCTCCTTTATATAAAATAGAATGTGGTAAAGAAGGCGAATATGCTTGGACTGAAGAAGATCGTAAATTACTTTTAGAAAAATTTAAAGGTAAGCAAACTAAAACACAACGTTATAAAGGTTTAGGAGAAATGGATGCTACTCAATTGTGGGAAACAACAATGGATCCTAAAACCCGCAGTTTGATTAAAGTTAGTATCAGTGATGCGGCTTTAGCCGAGAAAAGAGTTTCTGTTTTGATGGGTGATAAAGTTGATCCTAGAAAAGATTGGATTGAAGAGAATGTCGAATTCTCACTAGAGGATAATTATAAAATTAATTAGGAGTGAAATATGAAAAAGAATCAAGATGAAACACAAGTTGTATTAGGAAAAATTTATGATTATACTTTGGAAGAAATTATGGGTGAACGTTTTGGAGAATATGCTAAAGATATTATTCAAAACCGTGCTATACCTGATGTTCGTGATGGTTTAAAACCAGTTCAAAGACGTATCTTATATGCTATGTTTCGTGATAAAAATACCTATGATAAAGCTCATAAAAAATCAGCTACAGCGGTTGGTAATGTAATGGGACATTATCACCCACATGGCGATTCATCTATTTATGAAGCTATGGTACATATGAGCCAGTGGTGGAAACAAAATGAATGTTATATTGACATGCATGGAAATAATGGTTCAATGGATGGTGATGGCGCTGCCGCAATGCGTTATACGGAAGCAAGGCTATCTAAAATAAGCGGAGAGTTATTAAAAGATATTGATAAAGATACTATTGAATGGACTCCTAATTTCGATGATACTTTATATGAACCAACTGTTTTACCAGCTAAATATCCTAATTTATTAGTTAATGGTTCTAAGGGAATAAGTGCTGGATATGCAACTGAAATACCTCCTCATAACTTAGGTGAAGTAATTGATGCTACAATTAAACGTATTGATAGTCCAAACTGTCGTCTTGAAACAATCTTAGATATTATTAAAGGACCAGATTTTCCAACTGGGGCAATTGTTGAAGGTAAAAAACAAATTACCGACGCTTTAACTACTGGTCGTGGTCGTATTGTTATTCGTGCTAAATATGATATTATTGAAGAAAAAAGTAAGAAGCAAGTTGTCATTCATAATATTCCTTTTGAAGTTAATAAAGCCTTACTTGTTAAGAAAATATCTGATATTATTTATGATAAAAAACTTGATGGTTTAATCGAAGTAAGAGATGAATCTGATCGTGAGGAATCAGTTCGTATAGTATTAGATTTAAAGAAAAATGCTGATACTGATAATATCTTAAATTATTTATTTAAAAATACAGAATTACAAATTAACTACTCATATAATATGGTTGCGATTGTCAACAGAAGACCAATGGTTGTTGGCGTTTTACAAATTTTAGATGCCTATATAAGTCATCAAAAAGAAGTAATTACTCGTCGAACTAAATTCGATTTAGAACATGCGAAAGCTCGTATGCATATTGTCGAAGGTTTAATTAAAGCCCTAGATATTTTAGATGATGTGATAAAAACTATTCGTCAAAGTAAAAATAAAGGTGACGCTATTGATAATCTTGTTTCAAAATATGAATTTTCTAAACTTCAAGCTGAAGCTATTGTTAACTTACAATTATATCGTTTAACAAATACTGATGTTAAAGTCTTAGAAGATGAACATGCTAATCTTTTGTTAATTATTCGTGGCTTAGAAGAAATTTTAGCGAACGAAGACCGTTTAAAAGGTGTTATGAAAGAAGAACTACGTAAAATTAAGAATGAATATGCAACAGCTAGAAAAACAGAAATAAAAGATGAAATTACAGAAATTAAAATTGATACTAACGCTATGATACCAAAAGAAGATTGTATTGTGGCTATAACCCATGAAGGATATGTTAAACGTGTCTCTTTAAGAAGTTATTCTGCTAGTGATGATGAAACAAACCTAAAAGATGGTGATTACTTAATTGGTTTATATCAGATGAATACCATGGATACTCTTTTATTATTTACTTCTTTAGGTAATTATCTTTATGTACCAATTCATGAATTACCAGATTTAAAATGGAAAGATATGGGTAAACATATAAGTAATATTATTAAAATTACATCAGATGATAATATTATTGCTTGCTTACCAGTTAATAATTTTGATGAACAACGTCATATAACAATCTTTACTGCTAATGGAATGGTTAAAAGAACGTCATTATCTGATTTTAAAGTTCAACGTTATTCAAAACCTATAACTTGTATGAAATTAAAAGATAATGATTATGTTGTTAGTATTGATACGAATAGCTATGATAACTTATTTATCGTAACGCATAATGGTTATGGCTTAAAATATAAAACTGATGAAGTACCTATTACTGGTCTTAGAAGTTCTGGTGTTAAAGCTATAA
Organism: uncultured Bacilli bacterium; assembly: GCA_947630955.1. GTDB lineage: Bacteria > Bacillota_I > Bacilli_A > RF39 > UBA660 > UBA5578. The sequence goes on from CANRJK010000002.1 coordinate 35,836, forward strand.
CACTTAAAAATGATTATGTAATGAGTGCTAGTACTTATAGTGATGAAGATATGATTGCGATTATTACTGATAAGGGTACAGGTAAAAGAGTTCGTCTAAGTGAATTTGAATTTACTACCCGAGCAAGAAAAGGCGTTTTAGTTATTAGAGATGTTAAAACTAACCCATATCATATTTTTAAAGCCTTTATTATGACAAGTCATGACTGTTTAGTTTATAAAGTTAAAGATGACTTTATAAAAATGAAAATAACAGAATTACCAATTTCTGATCGTTATAGTACTGGTACCCAATTTACTAAGCAAAAATTATTAGATATGTTTGTTAAAAAAGAATTAGAAATAGTTGGATTAAATCCTACGCCATCACCTAAACCAGCCGAAGAATTACCTGAAATATCTTTAGATAAGATAGATGAGCGGATTATGACTATTGATGATTTCCTTGATAATTTTGAAATTGAAAAGTGATTGCATATCACTTTTTTTGATTTTATGATATACTACTAATGGCGGTGGGGTAGATGAAACAAGATAAAACAACCAAATTAGTTGATATAATGCATTACTATCAGTTTAATAAACTTGATATCTCTACTTTAACGGATGAACAAATAAAATATTTAATTACCGAACGAAAAAAGCAAATTTTTGATGCCGTTTCGAACTTTATTAATGGCAAAACAAATTTTAATTTATTTTTAGATTCTCTATCCGAAGAAAATCTTTATCTTTTTTTAAGTTACGATACAATTGAAGCAATTAAAACATCCAAAAAAAGAGATATAATCATTAAAGCAATTGTTTTTTCACACAATAAATATTTAATTGAAGTTCTAAAAGAATCTCTTTTTTTAGACTATATTATTCAAAATTTTGACTATTTAAGCGCTATAATTGAAAATATGCCTAATGAAATAGCTATAACAATCTTTGATAGTATCTTAAAAAAATATCCTCGTAAAATTAAAGCTATCATCCAATTTAATGCTGTTAACCAATCGGCTATCATTGAACATATTGGACTAGATAAATTTTACTTAATTACCAAAAAAGAACAACTATTAATCTATTTAGCTGATGATGTAATATCTAATTTAATCATGTTAAAGCCTTTTTGTGATTTATTTTTACAACTTCCAACCGAACAAATAATTGAAGTTTTAGAAAGAATTATTGTTCCTAATTCTTTCAGTTATAATAAAGAATTTATTAGAAAAATTGCGACCTTAAAAGACCCTAACCAATATCGTTTTTTGGTTGATACAATAATGGATCGTTCCTATAACAATATTAGAAGAGTAAAAACTAGAAAGTTAAAAAATATGAACGATTATTTCGTACATAAAAAAATGAAAGAAGATCTTTTAATTACAAAGCAACATTTAAGAATAAATGATATTGTTTTATCTAATAAATCCAAATATCGTTTCGATCCTTTCCCACTAGAAGAAGCTAGAGAAAAATATTATGATTACCAAGTTGAACAGATAAAGGCTTGTGATGGCCTTTTAGCTGAATATTATGACTTTTATTGTAATCCAAGATATAATCATAGTATTTTTAATGAAAAAAATATCTTTTGGCGAACAAAAATTAATGATTGGTTAAAGAGTAATGAAGATAAAAGTTTTTTATATGAAATATTAAGTCTAATGACAACAAAAAAACTTTTTGAAATTTTAATTGACCGCTATTATAAAGATGTTGCTTATAATTTCCTTCTTAACTTACAAAAAATGGTTACTTTTTTTGATAGTATAGATATAGATAAAATAGAAAATATCAGTCTTGAATTTAAAGAAAGATTAAAAAAATATAAACTTATTTTGAAATTTGATTATTTAACTAGAGATGAACAAATTGCTTTTTATAATAGTTTTGATAAAAAAACAAGTTATAGTGCTATTTTCTATGACGACTATAATTTAGCTAAAAGAATGTTTTATGAAAATATGAATAATTCTGTTTTCCATCCAAATCAGAAATCTTCATTATTAATAGATGAAAATACTAGTAATAATGAGGTTAAAATCTATGAATTAAAAGGAGAGCCATTTTATACTTATACACATATAACACCGATTAAAAGAAGAGAAGCTCATAAAACATCTGAATTATGGAATAATTATATTTTTGATTATTTAACAAACCCGCTAGGTGCATCTGAAAAAAAATTAACTACGCATATAACTTTTGCTAGTAGTTATAAATTAGAATCATTTAAACTAATTAAAGAATTCGTTACTTTTGGTTTTTATGATTTAGATATAAAAAGAATTATTAGAACTTTTAGTTGTTCTTCTAGTTATCCATCTGACTGTTATGGATTAGGTATAGATAAAGTTAATGAAATATTACCAACCTTAGATAAAAATAATTTAATGAAAGATTATAATGGTATAATTTATCAAAACGTATCTAGTATTATCTTAGATGATGTTATTTTACAAAAATATCGTGATTTTAAACCAGACTTTTTATATTGTTATGATAAAGTAACAATGTGGGATATTAATATCGCTAAAAGAATGGGAATTGATATTTTAGTTGTTTATACTGATAATTATCTTTGTCAAATAGGAAATTATAGTCATTATGATTTCGATGATGAATATATGATGAGATTAAGTCAAACACAAAAAATATGTACATATCAAAAAAAGAAAATAGATAGTGGGTGTTAAGATGAAGGTTTTAATCATTGGTGGAGGAGCCTCTGGATTAGTCGCAGCTATTAGTGCAGCTTGTAGTGGATTTGATGTTACTATCTTAGAAAAAAATGATAAATGTGGCAAAAAAATATTACTTACGGGTAATGGCCGTTGTAATTATTTTAATGACGATTTTCGTATTGATAAATTTAATAGTCAAAATCTCGAAATACTAAAAAAAATTATTAATGCGGAAAATAAGCAAAAAATATTAACTTTTTTTGATGAATTAGGAATAGTACCTAAAAAACAAAATGGCTATTATTATCCTTTTTCAAATCAAGCAATAACGATTCGTGAATCACTTGTTACGGAAGCCAAATTAAAGGGTGTTAAAATTAAAACAAACATAACTGTTGATGATATTACTTATCAAGATAAATTTCATGTTAAAACGAAAGAAGAAGAATTAGTGGCTGATATCGTTGTTTTAGCTACTGGTTCTAAGGCTTGTCCTAAAACAGGTTCTGATGGATTGGGTTACATTTTAGCAACTAATTTTAATCATCATATCGTAAATGTCTTACCAGCTCTTGTTCAATTAAAAAGTAATCTTCCCTTTATGTCTAAATGGGATAAAATTAGAAGTGATGTCGAAGTAAAATTATATGAAGATAATCAGTTAGTTAAAGAAGAAGTAGGGGAGATACAATTTACAAATTATGGGGTTAGTGGCATCTGTATTTTTCAATTGAGTAGTATGGCCATTAAAGGACTTCAAAATAACAAAAAAGAAGAAATTGTGATTAATTTTATGCCATGGTTAAAAGACAGCCTTATTACTTATTTAGATAACAAAATAAAGAAAATGCATAAAAGAAAAATATCAGATCTTTTAGATGGTATGTTAAATTATAAAATAGTTAACTTAATTTTACAGAAAAATCATATTAATCAAGATTGTTTATATAATAATCTTTCTTTTAATCAAAAACAACAGTTAGCGCTTGACCTTCAAAGTTTTAAAGTTCCAATAACAGGTTTTAATGGTTTTGATAAAGCTCAAGTTTGTTCAGGTGGCGTTTGTTTAAGTGAAATAAATATTTCAACAATGGAATCATTAAAACAAAAAAATCTCTATATAATAGGTGAATTACTAGATGTTGATGGCCTTTGTGGAGGATACAATTTATCTTTTGCTTGGTTATCTGCTCTTCTAGCAGGTGAAGATATAAGGAGAAAAAATGATAAGATTAAGACAAATTAAATTAGCTATCGATGAAGATGAACAAAAACTAAAAGATAAATGCGCTAAAGTGTTACATATTGATAAAAAACAAATTAAAGAAATAACTATTCATGCTAGATTTAAACCTCGTCTTTACTTTTCTTACATTCTAGATATTGTCGTAGAAAAGGAAGATGAAATTTTAAAACATAATAAAAATAAAGATGTTTTAAAAATTTTTAAGGAAGAATATCTTTTTCCACCAACAGGTACTCGGAAATTAACTTTTAGACCTATTATTGTTGGTAGTGGACCAGCTGGATTATTATGTGGTTATCTTCTTGCTGAACATGGTTATAAACCTATTATTATAGAACGTGGTGATAAAGTAGAAAACCGTTTAGAAAGTGTTAAACAATTTTGGGAGACAGGGACTTTTAAT
>CANRJK010000003.1 GCA_947630955.1 uncultured Bacilli bacterium
ATTTAACTTATTATACTCTTAATCAGACTTATTTCCGTTTTTTTATTAAAAACGGAATTTCAAATGAAAATTAACGTAAAAGATAATAGCTAATAGTATCCTATTGGCTTTTTTTTAAATTTATGATACTATTAGAATACGGAGGGTTCAATATGAATGATGTTCCAATAATAGTTAATGGAGATTTAAATATGGGGAAAGAACCTAAGAAAAAAGAGCCAGAAAAACTTCCTCAAAAAAGGTTTGGTTTTATGGATTTATTTTTAACACTTATTGGTTTAGTATTAATTATTTATGGTATTACTAGTTTAACTGCTAAAAAAGAAAAAGAAGAACCAGATAATGATATGTATAAAAAGCAAGTTAATATTAATACTGTTACTAACTATGTTATTTTACCATTAGAAGAGTTTAATAATTTATATACTAGTGATGATATTAAAGCAATGAAAGATGGTCTTTTAGTAAATAATCTTTCAAATAACGCTAAACTAGCTTTAGCGAATCGTATAACTGTTCAACATAATATTAATAACGAAGTATATGTTGAAGAAAAAGATTTAGATGCTAGTATGAAAAAGATATTTGGTAGTAATATCGATTATATTAAACAAGCTTTTTCTTATGGTAATAGAGTATATACTTATAATCAAGCTACTAAAAGATATTATTTATTAGATGATAGTCAAAAAGTTAATTTTGATTATCGCAAATTTAGTTATACGAAAGATGATTTAAAAGATGATAATTTGCTTATCAAAGAATATATTGCTTATACGGATAAAAATGGTAGTTGGACTTTAGATGATACGAAGTTAGATCTTATTATTGATGATGATAATATTGAACAAAATTATCAGCTTCTACATTATTTTGAATATACGTTTAAAGAAAATAAAACAGGATATGAACTTATTAAAATAACAATTAAATAAGGTGATATTATGAAGAAAAAAAGGGAACATAATTATGGATTATTAGTCTTAGCTTTTTTACTAGTTAGTGCGGTTATTTTCTTTATTAATTATGAAAAACAATTAAATAAACCTGTCAAAAAAGAAGAATTAAAAGAGAAAGTTACCCATACTGATGAAGAGATAAAAAGTTTATATGATTCAGTTAATTTAACATATAGTGAAGATCAAGTTATGACTAGCAATGATTTAAAGTCTTTAGAATCAGTTTTACAAGTAAAAGATTTTTCTAATCAATTAAGAATTATTTATGGTCTTAAAAATCAACCAAAAAAAAATTTTGGTACAGAGGGTAATTATACAGGGAATAATGCGGTTGTTGATAAAGATGGCTATAAGTATAGTGGTAAATATATTAAAGCTAGTTTTGTTAAAGATCGTTTACAACATGTTTTAGGTCCAATAACCTATACAGATCAATCGATAACTTTACCAACGATTAAGTATGTTTATAGTAAGAATATGGATATTTATCGCCTTTTTGTCAAAGAGATCAAAGATATTCCACAAAAAGTAACTTATATTGAAAGTAGTTATGATGATAACAATATCTATATAACGGAATATATGGCTTATACTAGAGTTATCGATGGCTTTAAAACTAGTTATACTAGACATACTAAGTTACTTCCTATTGGTATTACAAATAAAAATATAACTGAAAATTTAGATTTAATTGATAGATATCAATATAAATTTACTTATAATAAAGATGTTAAAAAATATTTTTTAGCTAGTATTACTTATTTAAAATAAACTTTAATGTTTATTTTCTTTTTTTTTGCATAAATTTTACTGGGAGGTTTGTTATGTTTAAGAGAGTATTTAAAAATTATGGTTTTCCTTTAATTTTACTTATCTCAATTATTATTGGTAGTCTTATTGGTGTTATTTTTAAAGATAAAGCTACTGTTTTAGAACCATTTGGTAAAGTCTTTATTAATATGTTGTTTGTTATTGTTATACCCCTTGTTTTTTCAACTATAGCTGGTAGTATCGCTAATATGGGAAGTTTAAAAAGATTGGGAAAAATATTTAAGTACATGCTGCTAATTTTTATTATAACTAGTTTTATGGCAAGTGTCTTTATGTTGCTTGGTGTTTTAATTTTTAAACCATCAGCTAGTATTGTTGAAAGTTATGAATATACTAAAGAAAGTATTAATATTGGTGAACAAATTGTATCGATGTTAACAGTAAATGATTTTAGTAATCTTCTTTCTAAAAGTAATATGTTGCCTTTGATTATTTTTTCAATTTTATTTGGTTTTAGTGTCCGTTTATGCCAAAAGGAAGCTAAGGGTATAGCTCGTGGTTTAGTTAGTTTATCACATGTTATGCTTAAGATGATTAATTTGATTATGTATTATGCACCAATTGGTTTATGTGCTTATTTTGCTAGTTTAGTAGGAACTTATGGTCCAGAATTAATTGGTAGTTACGCCAAAAGTTTTATTCTTTATCTGATTATGGCTTTACTTTATTACATTATTTTTTATTCCTTATATGCTTATATGAGTTATAAGAAAAAAGGCATTAAAGTTTTTTATCGCCATATTTTGCTTTCGACTATTACTTCTTTAGGTACTTGTTCTTCACTAGCTAGTTTACCAGCTAATATTAGTACTTGTGAAGAAATGCAGTTACCAAAAGATGTCAGTGAAGTTGTTTTACCAATTGGCGCTACTATTCACATGGAAGGATCTAGTATGGCATCAATTCTTAAAATAGCTTTCTTATTTTCTATTTTTGGACGTTCTTTTTCTGGCGTTAGCGACCTTTTAATTGCACTTGTTGTAGCGGTTTTAAGTGGCGTTGTTATGTCAGGTATTCCAGGTGGTGGTTTAATTGGTGAGATGTTAATTGTATCTTTATATAGTTTTCCAACTAGAGCTTTTCCAATGATTGCAACTATCGGATGGTTAGTTGATGCTCCAGCAACTTGTCTAAATGTCGTTGGCGATATACCTAGTACAATGTTAGTATCTAAAATGGTTGACGATGAAACATGAAGATAATATTATCAATATAGATGCATAAACTTAATTGGTGATATTATGGAATGTAAATTAAATAAACCTTATCCACCAATCAAAGTTGAAAAACCAAACTTAAAATATGCAGAAATTTTACTTGATGCTTATGCTGGAAGTGGTGGTGAGGATACAGCTATACATGAATATCTTTTTCAAAGTTTAATAAAAAAAGATATAAGTAATACTTTAAAAGAAATAGCTAAAGTAGAGATGCACCATTTATATATTTTAGGAGAGTTAATTACACTATTAGGTGGTAAACCCTTTTTCTGTACAGAAGTAAAAAATGATGAATGTATTAAGCCTTGGACGAGTGAATATATAAATTATACGATGAATTTTAAAAAGATGATTATAAGTGATATTAAAAAGGAAGAACAAACGATTAAAAGATATGAAGAAGATATTGTAGCGATTAATGACCAATATATTCAAAATATTTTAAGAAGAATTATTGAAGATGAAAAATTACATATTGTTTGTCTAAAAGATATATATAGAAAATTAAGTATTTAATTATATAAAAAAGATACAAATTTTAAATTATTGTATCTTTTTTATGGATTCATGGAAAAAAATTTTCTTTTTTCCAATCCCAAAGTAAGAATCAATTAAGTTATTAGCTCCATCTTGGTATTTCATCGGTCTTGTTTGAAGATTAAGCAGGGCTTTTATTTGTTCATCATCATAGCTATTAAGGCACATACTAATTAGATTATCTAAGATAGAAACATTATCCGTAATTAGGATATCTTTTACTTGTTTTATTTTATTAAACATATCATAATCTAGCTTTTGCATTAACATTCCTTTTTGGATGACTACCTCGCGGGTATCATCATTTCCTACTTTTGTTGGATATTCATTGATAAGATTTAATTGTTTATCCCAATTTGTTTCTAATAAAAAGACATGTAGTTTATGATCATTTTCTTTACCAGCTGCAAAGATACCTGCATACTTTCGGTACTCATGTTGGTATCTTTCACGGTTATATTCGCCATTTGTAATTACATGTTTGATAAAACCATTTATTTCGTCAAAAGGCATTATTTCAATCGTTTCATGATAATTATCTTTTTTGATATCAAGTTCAAATATGCAGCCATCTCTTAACAACTTCAAAGTAACATTTCCACTAGGTATTTGAAAATTTATTATGGGGTGAACGCGACATGAAACACCAAATTCTGTATCCATAGAACTTTTAATTAATATTTCACCAGTTAAAGTTGGTAGATTTTGTCTTATAAGTTCAAAAGAGATATTACTAGACCATTCACCAAATAAATCTATTTTTTCCTCGATATCGATGAGACTATAGGCTTTAGCAAGATTAAAATGTGCATTTAATATATTACCATTATAATTAGCATGCATATTAACTACTCCATCACTAAAAGAGGTAATACCAACTTCTTGCATCTTATCATCAAATATTTTTATCTTAGAAAATTGGTTAATATCACTAACATTTTCTAAAATAAGTCCTAGGGTATTTAAAAAAATTCTAGCTGCACATGTATTTTGTGCAAGAGTTAAAAATTGTTCTTCCATTTTAAGACTCCTTCTTGGCGAATTATTATAACATACTTTTAATAAATATGGTTTATAAATTTATCTAAAAAATATCTAATTTTTTAATTGACAATAAAGTAATTAAAGTGTTAAGATAGTTGCATATTGCAAATATTTATAATAAAAAATACTGATAGGAAGTGAGTTTATGAACATTGGCTTTGATATTGATGGTGTTCTTACGAAAATTGATGAGTATCAATTAAAAATAGGTAGAGAATTCTTTAAGAAAAAATATGACCGTGATATTATTAATCCTAATGGTTTTAGTATTCGCGAAATTTTTGATGCGACAGATGAGGAATTTATGGATTTTTGGTCATCTCATTTACTTTCTTATTCTATTAATGAATTATCACGTACAGGCGCTAGTGAATATATTAAAAAATTAGTTGAAGAGGGTAATAATATTTTTATTATTACGTCAAGAGAGTTTACGACTAAAAATAATGCTTTAGGCTTAATTATGCGTCATCTTGTTAAAGCCTGGCTTAAAAAGGAAGGAATTCCTTATGATGGTATAACTTTTTGTGATGAAGATAAAATTGAAGAAATTAAGAAAAATCAAATTCAAATAATGGTTGAAGATAATCCTATTAATATTAAAAAGATGAGTAACTATATTGATGTTATTTGTATGGATGCCCCATATAACCGTGATTTAAAATTACCACGTGTTACGCATGTTACAGATTTTAAAGGTGTTTATGATTCTGTTAATGATATACGTAAAAGAGTAAAGCAATCTTTAACAGATCCCGTTGGTGTAAAAACTAATCTTATGTCATTAGACCGTGTATTTCAAAAATTTTATAATGAAAAACAAGCTAATTTATTTTTAACTGATGAGTCAATGTACGAATATATATATCGTAATAATAAAGATAATTTAGATGCTTTAGCAATTGACTATTATGATAAAAAATTTACTTTTAGACAGTTTTTTAATAAAATTGAACAATGTGCGAAAGCTTTAAAGGCAAATGGAGTTAAAAGAAAAGATATTGTGTCTGTTTGTATGCCAAATACCCCAGAAGCGATAATTATGGTTTACGCTATAAATAAAATAGGAGCGGTTATACATATGATTCATCCTTTAAGTGGGGAAGAAGAAATTAAACATTATTTAGTTAAGACTAAATCAGAGTTTGTTTTAACTATTGATATGGCTGTTGATAAAATTAAAAACATTATTTCTGAAACTTCTTTAAAAAAAGTTGTTGTTGCAACCCCTGGTAATTATATGCCTTTTGCGAAAAGACATGGGTATAAAATTTTAGCGTTTATGAAAAAACATAAATTGATAGAAGTATTAGATGATGTATCAAAGAAAATTATTAAGGGTTTAAAATTAGAAAGAAAAGATTTTTCTTTAGTTCCAAATAGTGTTCGTAAACAAATGAAAAGCGTTTCAGCTCCTTATTACGAGGGACCAACTTTTACAAGTTGGCAGTCTTTTTTAGCTAGTGGTAAGTCTTATAAGAACGAAACTTTTGCTAAATTTGAACCTAATGAAATGGCTGTTATTTTACATACTGGTGGTAGTACTGGATATCCAAAAGGGGTTAAACTTTCTAATGAGAATATCAATGCTAATACCATTCAATTAAAATATTCAATGCCACCATATAAAATTGGTGATAAGATTTTAGCTGTAACACCAATTTTCCATGGCTTTGGTCTTGTCGATTGTATTCACAATGCTTTTGCAGTTAATATGTCAGTTTTATTGTTAGCTAGTTTTGATATGCAAAGTTATGCAAGAGCTATTTCTAAAAAACCTTTCTTAGTTATTGGAGTTCCAACTTTATTAGATGCAACTATTAATTTACCATCTTTAGAAAAGGTGGAACAACCATTTGAAGTCTTTATTTCTGGTGGTTCACCATTATATAAAGAAAAAGAAATGGCTGCTAATGCTTTTATTAGAAAACATCATGGTAAATATGATGTTAGCAAGGGTGGAGGAATGACAGAAACCGTAGCGGCTTTCTCATATACGATGCCTGGAGCTAATCGCCTAGAAAGTGTTGGCGTACCACTACCACTTACGAATATAAAAATAGTTGATCTTAAAACAAATAAGGAATTAAAACCAAATGAAGAAGGGGAAATATGTATTAATTCTCCTACCGTCATGTTAGGTTATTATGATGATGAAGAAGAAACTAAAAAAGCCTTAAGAGTTCATGAAGATGGTAAGTTATGGTTACATACTGGGGATATTGGTTATTTTGACCAAGATGGATTATTATACTATAGTGATCGTATTAAAAGAATGATCATTACGAATGGTTATAATGTTTATCCACAGCGTATCGAAAAAGTTATTATGAAACATCCTGAGGTGATAGATACGGTAACGATTGGCTTACCAGATGAAAGGAAAGGTCAGGTTGCTAAAGCATTTATCATTGTAAAAGATGGTGCTGATGAGCAAAGAGTAATTAAAGAAGTATATGATATATGTTCAAAATATTTATCAAAATTTGCTATTCCTGTTGATATTGAGGTAGTTAAAGAACTTCCTAAAACGTTATATAATAAAACCGATTTTACTAAGGTTGAACAAGATGAATTAGCAAAGATGAAGCAAAAAACACTTGGTAAAGGAGGCTTTTAAAATGAAAGAATATAATGATAAAAAATATAAGTTTGGTCGAGCTATTAGTGCTTTAGTTGTTAATACGACACTTAAACCTCAAATGTTTGGTTTAAATAAAATACCTAAAGAAGGACCAATTATTTTCTGTGGTAATCATTTGCACGTTTGGGATCAGTATCCGGTTATGTGCGCTACTAAACATACCATTCATTGGTTAGCTAAAAAAGAATATTTTGAAGGAAAGCTAGGTCCCGTTTTCTCATTCATGGGATGTATTGAGGTTGACCGACAGAATAATCCTCATGCTTCTAAACAAGAGGCTATTGAGTATTTAAAAGCAGGTAGTAATATTGGGCTTTTCCCTGAAGGAACACGTAATTGTCTTAAAGGTAATGATATTAAAACAGCTTATGATTTTCTTTCAAAATATGGTGAAGATGTCAATTCTTTTGAAGAGTTTGCTCAAGATGTTAGTGTCTATCAACCACGTTTATCCCAAGTTAATGTTATCCGTAATTTAGTTGATAATAAAGTAATCGATGCACATTTTATGTATAATCATTTACTAAAAGCTGATGTCTTTTTGCGTAATTTATTTAGTATGCAAGTTATTGATGAGAAAACTTACCAAGATAGTTTATTATTACCTTTTAGATATGGTGCTGTATCGATGGCACAACAGACTGATGCTAAGATTGTCCCTTTTGCCGTTACAGGTAAATATAAAATTGGTAATGATGATTTAATGGTTAATTTTGGTGAACCTTTTAAAGTTGGTGAAAGTAGTATTGAATCAGCAAATAATGAGTTAAAAGCCAAAGTCTTAAAATTATTATTAGAAAATTATGAAAGATAGGTTATATTGCCTATCTTTTAGTATATTTTTTTATCATTTTGTGTTATACTTTAGTTGATAATAGTTAAAAAATGTAAGTTTTGAGGTGATGATGTGACCAGTACCTTTTTTCAAATATGCAGTCTTTTTTATGTGGTAATGCTTACTTTACAGTATTATTCTCGCAAACGTATTAATAATATTGAAAATAAGATTTATTCTTGTTTAATTATTAATGTTTTAGTTGAACTTATTCTTGATATTTTAAGTATTATAACGATTAGAAATGCTGATAAAATACCTTTTTTAAATCAATTTGTGGCTAAAGCTTATTTAGCGAGTTTAATTAGTTGGCTATCTTTTTTTACACTATATATATTAACCATTTCTATTAAGCATAGTAAAAAAGATATAGATGATAATATTTTAAGGGAAAAAGCAAGGCTTTATGCAGGTGTTTTAGGCCTTATTTATGCTTTTTATATTGTTTTACTTTCTATTTTAGAATTACAATTCGTAAGTAATCAAAATGGAATCTATTCTTGTGGACCAGCGGCGGAGTTTTCTTATGCTGTAGCTGGGTTATTAATTCTTATTTCTGTTGTTAATGTTTTAAGAAGAATTAAAACGATTCCTCGTAAAAAAACAATACCGGTTTTCATCTTTGTTTTTGTCGGGTTAATTGCTATTACAATACAAATGAGTAATCCAAATATTTTACTTATATCTGCTGTTGATGCTTTTATTACTTTCCTTATGTATTTTACGATTGAAAATCCTGATGTTAAAATGATTGAAGCTTTAAATTTAGCTAAAGATCAAGCTGAAAAAGCTAATCGCGCTAAAACAGATTTTTTATCTAGTATGTCACACGAAATAAGAACACCACTTAATGCGATTGTAGGATTTAGTCAAGGCTTGTTAGAAGAAGATCTACCAGCTGATACGAAGGAAGAAGTAAAAGATATTATTGATGCTTCTGATAGTTTGCTGCAAATTGTTAATGGTATTTTGGATATTTCAAAGATTGAAGCTAACAAATTAGAAATAGTTAATACGGAATATAATTTTGAAAAGATTTTTAAAGAATTAGTAGCGTTATCTAAAGGAAGAATAGGAGATAAACCTTTAGAGTTCCGATATAGCTGTGATAAGACAATACCACCTGTTTTATATGGTGATTATGTTAGAATAAAACAAATTGTTTTAAACTTACTTACGAATGCGATTAAATATACTAAACAAGGATATGTTGATTTTACTGTTAACTCTGTTTGTAAAGATGATGTATGTCGTTTAATTATTTCTGTTACTGATACCGGGATTGGTATTAAAGAAGAAAATATCGATAAGTTATTTAATAAGTTTGAACGACTTGATTTAGAAAAAAATATTACAATTGAAGGAACAGGCTTAGGTCTTGCTATTACTAAAAAATTAATTGATTTTATGCATGGTAATATTGTTGTTCAAAGTAAATATGGTGAGGGTTCAAAATTTACAGTTGCTTTAGACCAGCGAATTATTCCTAAAGAACTTGATGAGTTAAATATACCTGCTATAGAAGATGATAATAAACCATTTGTTAGTAATGGTGGAAAGATTTTAGTAGTCGATGATAATAAAATTAATTTAAAGGTTGCGGCTCGATTACTTCGGGCATATAATGTCGATGTAACATTAGTAACAAGTGGCCAAGAATGTATTGATGAAATATTAGATGGTCATAAATATGATTTAATTTTATTAGATGATATGATGCCTAAAATGACGGGTGTTGAAACGCTTTTAAATTTAAAGAAGATAATTGGCTTTAATACGCCAACGGTTGCGCTTACCGCAAACGCTATTTCTGGAATGAAAGAAAAATATTTAGAAAATGGTTTTGATGGCTATTTATCTAAACCAATCGATAAGGTTGAACTGGAAAATATTTTAAGAAAATATTTAACTGATATGGATACGAAAACAGAGGTTCCTCCTAAAGAAGATAAGTTAGAAGATATATCTTATTTGAAAGATAATGGAATTGATGTTGATGCAAGTATCGAACTATTAGGAGATAAACAAACTTTTTTAAGTACTTTAAATGACTTTTTAGAAGAAACTAGTGAACGCCTACCAAAGATGGAACAATATAGAAAAGATAATGATATGGCAAATTATGCTATTTTAGTTCATGCGATGAAAAGTGATGCTAAATACTTAGGATTAACGAAGTTGGCTGAGCTTTCATACAATCATGAGATGGCAAGTAAAAAAAATGACAAAGATTATGTTGATGAACATTATTCACAGTTAATAGATGAACTAAATCATATGATTGCGATAATAAAAAAATATTTAGGAAAGGAATAAAAATATGAAAGAGTTATTAGAAAAAATTAATGAAATTTTTGATAATAGTATTGAATCAGCTAATGAACAAACGTCTCTTGAACTTAAAATATTAAAAGGAAATATTAATACTTTATTTAGTGAGGCTATGAATAGTAATTCAGATAATACTAGTAAGAAAAAAATATTGGTTGTTGATGATTCTAGTATTATTAGAAATTACATAGAAAAGGCTTGTGCATCTAAGTATGATGTTGTTATGGCAAGTGGTGGTAATGATGCGATTAATTTATTAAGTAAAGATAATTTTGACTTACTTTTATTAGATTTAATGATGCCTAGTGTTGATGGTTTTGCAGTACTTGATTATTTAAAAAACAATAATAATATGGTTCCAACTATCATTATTAGTGGTGATACAACAAAAGAAACGATTGACCGTGCTTTTAAATATAATGTTGTTGATATGGTCGAAAAACCTTTTTCAGAAAAGAATATTATTGAAAAAATTGACCGCGTTTTAGAATAAGAACTTTATGTTCTTTTTTGTTGGTATAAACCTTATAAAAATGCTATAATGATATAGATGAGTGAGGGATACTATGTTTATTGATGAAGTTGTGATTGAATTAATAGCTGGTAATGGTGGTAATGGTTGTATGGCTTTTCGCCATGAAAAATATATCGAAATGGGTGGTCCTTATGGCGGTAATGGTGGACATGGTGGTAATATCGTGTTTAAAGCTGATGAAGGGCTCAATACTTTAATTGACTTAAGATATAGTAAACGTTATAAAGCTAAAAATGGTGAACATGGTGAGGGAAAAGGTAAAAATGGTGCTAATGCTAAAGACTTAGTTATTAAAGTACCTTTAGGAACAGTTGTAACGGATTTAGAAACTAATTTTGTTTTGGCTGATTTAATTCATAAGGATGATGAGGTTGTTGTCGCATATGGTGGTCGTGGAGGTCGTGGTAATATGGCCTTTGTAACACCTAAGAATAAAGCTCCAGAATTTGCTGAAAATGGTGAACCTGGTGAGGAAAAGAAGGTTAAAGTTGAACTTAAACTTTTAGCTGATGTTGGTTTAGTTGGACTTCCTAGTGTTGGAAAAAGTACGATTATAAGTAAAATATCAGCTGCTAAACCTAAAATTGCTGAATATCATTTTACAACGTTAAAACCTAATTTAGGTGTTGTAAAAACCAGAGATAATCGTTCTTTTGTTGTTGCAGATTTACCAGGACTTATTAAAGGCGCATCTAAAGGTGAAGGCTTAGGTGATAAATTTTTAAAACATATTGAAAGAACAAGAGTTATTGCTCATGTTATTGACATGGGTTCGGAAGAAGGAAGAAATCCTTACGATGATTATGTTACGATTAATCAAGAATTAGAAAATTTTAATACTAAGTTACTTGATAAACCACAAATTGTTATCGCTAATAAAATGGACCTTGAAAACGCTAAAGAAAATTTAGAAAAATTTAGACAAAAAACAGATGTTAAGGTATATGAAGTATCTGCAAAAGACAATCAAGGTTTAGATGAAGTTTTAATTGCTTTAGCCGATTTATTAGATAAAATTCCTAAACAGCCACTTTATGAAGAAGAACGTTTTGAAAGTCATATTTTATATCGCTTTAAAGAAAAGCAACCATTTACAGTTACGATTGATAAAGATGGTGTTTATGTAGTTAAAGGTGAAGAAATAGAAAAAATTTATAAGATGACGTGGTTTGTTACGGATGAAGCATTTAGACGTTTTTCTGATAAATTACGAAAATTAGGTATCGATGATAAATTAAAAGAAATGGGTATTAAAGATGGCGATATTGTAAGAATTATGGATTATGAATTTGAGTATCGAAATTAGCTATAGAAATATAGCTTTTTTAATGACTTTTAAAATTTAAAAAATTTAAAAAATTTATTAAGCAAATACGAAATAATTGTGTTAAAATAATATTAGGTGACTCTTATGGTATATCGTTCTTTAGACAATAAAAAAATTAAACAAATAAAAAAATTACGACAGAAAAAGTATCGTGATGAGACTAATCTATTTTTAGTTGAAGGAGAACATATTATCGAAGAAGCATTAAAAAGTAATTGTTTAAAGAGTGTTATTATTGAGGAAAATACTACTTCTAAGATTACAAAAGATAATATATATGTTAGTGATAAAGTTATGAAGCATTTATCTGAGTTAGATAATTATTATCCGATGATAGGCATTTGCTTTAAACCAAAAAAGCAAAAAATAGGTAAAAGAGTTTTAGTCTTAGATAATATTCAAGACCCAGGTAATTTAGGAACGATTATTCGAAGTGCGGTAGCTTTTAATTTTGATACTATTATTTTAAGTCCAGATACCGTTGATTTATATAATAGTAAGGTTATAAGAGCTAGTCAGGGAATGTTATTTCATCTTAATATTATAATTAATGATCTTTTTTTTGAGGTAACAAAGTTAAAAGAACAAGACTATAAAATTATTGGGACTAAAGTTGATGTTGGAACTGATATAAGTGAGTTTAGTAAGTTAGATAAATTAGTTTTAATTATGGGTAATGAAGGTCAAGGAGTAAAAGAAGAAGTTTTATCTTTATGTGATTTTTATGCTCATATTAAAATGAGCAATAGTTGTGAGAGTTTAAATGTTGCGATTGCGACAAGTATTATGTTATATGAATTAAGTAAGTAGGTGAGTAGTTATGAATTACATATTTATTGGTGATGTTGTTAATACCCATGGCTTGAAAGGAGAAATTAGAATTGTCAGTGATTTTAAATTTAAAAATCAGGCTTTTCAAAAGGGGATAACTTTTTATATAGGTAAAGATAAGAAAAAAGAAATTGTGGATACTTACCGTATTCATAAGAATTATGATATGGTTACTTTTGAAGGAAAGAATCATATTGATGATGTTATTATTTATAAAAACGAACCCGTTTATGTTAACCGTAGTGATTTAGTTTATGATGGTTATTTAGATGAAGATTTAATTGGTTTAGACGTTTATTGTAATGACAAACATATTGGTAATGTTGCCTCTATTTTAAAGACTAATGCTCATGAAATATTAGTCGTTAAAAATGGCAGTAAGCATATGATACCTAATGTTGATGAGTTTATTAAAAAGGTTGATTTAGAAAATAATCGTCTTGATATTAACTATATGAAGGGATTATTAAATGAAGATTGATATATTAACTTTATTTCCACATATGTTTGATGGCTTTTTAAATGAATCAATTATTAAAAGAGCTATTAGTGGTGGCTATGTTGAAGTTAAAATCCATAATTTCCGAGATTATTCTAAGGATCCCCATCAAAAAGTTGATGATTATGGCTTTGGTGGTGGGCCTGGTATGGTTTTAATGCCTCAACCAATTTATGATGCAGTTGATGCTTTAAAAACTAAAGATAGTAAAGTTATTCTAATGACACCTCAAGGTGTAACTTACTCACAGAAAATGGCTTATAAACTTAAGGACGCATCTCATTTAATTTTTATTTGTGGTCATTATGAGGGGTTTGATGAAAGAATTCGTCTTTTAGCTGATATGGAAATAAGCATTGGCGATTTTGTTTTAACCGGTGGCGAAATTCCTAGTATGGCTATTTGTGATAGCATTATTCGTCTTTTGGATGGTGTGATTGATAATGATTCTAAAGAAGAAGAATCATTTAATCATAATCTTCTTGATTATCCTGTTTATACACGACCTGCCAATTTTAGAGGGATGAAGGTTCCCGATGTTTTACTTAGTGGTCATCATGAAAATATAAAAAAGTGGCGTCTTAATGAACAAATTAAAAAAACAGAAGAAAGAAGACCTGATTTATTAGAAAGAGTTGATTGATATGGCTAATAATTATTACTATGTTGTAAGAAAAAGTAACCATTATGATAAAGTTATTATCGATTATAGTAAGTTAATGGGCTTTGATGTAACTCCTAAAAATAATATTGATTATGGAGGTATCATAGTAAATAGATTAGTTATTATCAAAAAATGTTTTATTGAAAAAATATTAAAAAAGAAAATTAAACGAAAATTAGAAGTTTATTTACAATTTATAATTGATTATATCGATAGTGAAGAAGAAAGTGGGGGTACTTTAAACGAGGTATTAAGTGATTTAACAAGATATAAAGATATCGTTAACTATCGTTATAGAAAATATTTAGGAAATAGATATATTGATTTATTACTGCGAAAGATTAATTTATTAGAACATGAATTTAAAGTTAAACTATATGAGTTATCTTTAAAACAAAATACGTTAGGTGAAAATAATCTTGGTAGTAAAAGTAGATAATTTTTAGGGGTGGTGGATAAATGGATTTAAAAAAGGAAAAATTAAAAAAGACATTTAACCATACACTCCTAGTTTATTTACTTGTCATTGGACTAGGGCTTGTTATTACTCTAGTTTTTTGTTATTTAACGAAAAATGATGTTATTTATCTATATGATGATAATATTAGTGTTAATTTAAATTCAACTTATAAAATTAATGTTATTACTAATTATAAAGATAGTGACCTTTCTTGGTCAGTTGAAAATAATAAGATTGCGACCATTGATAAACATGGTAAGATATCAACCCATAAATTAGGTGAAACAAATATTATTGTTAAATCAAAATATGGATTGTTTAAAAAAATTATAAAGTTACGAGTATCACAATTTAATGTTTATTCAATTGTTTTTGATGAAGATAATATTAAACTTGATATTAATGAAGAAAAAATGTTGCTTCCTATTTTAAATAATGATAGTAATGTAAGAAGTAATTTAAGTTTTAAAAGTAGTGATGATGAAATTGTTAAAGTAGCAAGTAATGGTAAGATAAAAGGTTTAAAAGAAGGATTTGCGACCATCACGGTAACTGATAAATATACTAATTTAGCTACTTCCATTAATATTAATGTTAATGTAGATAGCGCTATAACCGTTTTTAAAGAAGAAGCCATTGATCCTTTAGAATTAGAGCAAGAAATGATTGAAAATATTACTTTAAATACTAATCATTTAGATATGTATGTTGGAAGTACAAGAAAAATTAGTGCGACGATTTATCCGACTAATATAAAAAAGGAGAAAATTCAATATGAAAGTAGTGATAATTCTATAGCGACTGTTTCCCAAACTGGTATAGTAAAAGCTCATAAAAAAGGTGTTTGTAATATTTTTGTTACATCAGAAGATCGAAGTGTTAGTGCTTCAGCAATTGTTAAAGTGGCTGGTAGTGAAATTAAAATTAATAATCTTTCATTTAAAGAGAAAAATTTAACTTTAGATATCGGTGAAAATTATGTTTTAACACCAATTATTACTCCTAGTAATGCTAGTAATAAAAAATTAACTTATACTAGTAGTAATAAAGAGGTAGCTACTGTTAGTGAAGATGGTCAGATTAAAGCTCAAAAAGCAGGGACGACGACCATTGTTGTTATTAGTCAAAATGAACGTCAAACAGCTTCGGTTAATGTTAAAGTAACTGATAAAATGATTTCAGATAGTAATTTAGATAAATTAGAATTAACTAATTTTAAAAATTCGATGGTCGTTGGACAGACTAATAAGATTAATGTTAAAGCGTTAAACAAAGAAAATAATCAAATTAAAGTTAATTTAACGACATCTAGTCGTGATGTTATATCGGTAGATCAAACAGGTAATATTATTGCTAATGCTCCAGGTATTGCTTCTATTCAGGTTTCAACGATTGATGGAAAATATGTAGAAAAGAAAATAATTACAGTTTTACCAGAGAAAATTGGCGCTGAATTAGTTTATGTTAATAAAAATAGTTTGCAGTTAGTAAAGGGAGCAGAAGACACTTTAATTGCGACAGTTATTCCTTTTAATGCCGAAGATAAAACATTAATATGGAAAAGTAGTAATCCAAAGATTGTTAGTGTTTCTGATGGTAAAGTAAAAGGTGTTGGTATTGGAACCGCTCAAATAACAGTACAAGTTGCCAAAACAGGTGTATCACGGACTATTAAAGTCGCGGTTGTAGATTTAGAAAAGTTAATCGATGTTCGAAGACAAAGTTTAAAACCATATTATCAAAATTTAGTTGTTTATGATGAAGGTACGAAAGTAAAAAGAGCTATGCAAAATTTTGCAATTGCTAGAATTGGTCAAAAAAATGAAACCGTTTATTTGTCATTTCCAAGTCAATCAACTGTACCGAAAAAGACAAAATTAACTAAAGATTTAAAAAATAGTTTGACTAGAACGGTTATTGCAAGAATACCTAAAACAGAAATAAAAAGTCCATCTTCATCAAAGCGCACTTACATGTATCTAAATAATAGTGGTCACGGCCAAGCTTTAGACTTAGATTATAATACTAATTATCTTTGGAGTAATGGTGGTGGATATACTTTTAAAGATAGTAAGGGAACAACTTGGGGTAGTAATCATTATCTTGTAAGAACAAAGATTATTAAAAATAAAAGTACTTCTAAGTATAAAGCTACTAATAAAATAGTCATTAAAAATAATGGAGTTAGTTATAGTAATTGTGAAGTAGCTTTTGATTGGGATCAAAATTTAGCAGCCGTAAGGTCAGGACGAAATGTTTTCATATATAAAGCAACAGATTTTCGTAAGGGTAAATTAACTTTATTATATAATTTTGTCTTATCAAATAAATTAATAGATGGAAATAATTATCCTCGCCAAGGACATGATTTAGCAAACGGCTATTATTATCAATATCGTGGTTATATTGGTTCTAAACTTTATATCGAAGCATATAATTACGTAGGTCAATTACAATATACTTATATTTTTAATCCTAATTTTAGTGGCAAAGAAGCTGAGGGCCTTAAAATATACCAAAATAAAATATATATTGGTTTTTCTGCTAATTGCCCTAATTGTGCGGGAAAAGTTAATAATATTTATTATTTTAAGTAAAATAAAAAAAGGGCTTTTAATTTTAAAAGATTGTGATATAATATTATTGGCTTTTTTAAAAAACACACTTATGGATTTAAATGTCTAGTGCCTGATGGTGATGTTTAAAGTTGATATAAGTGGAAGAATAACGAAAAGGAGGAATGTAAATGACAGTTGTGTCAATGAACTTATTGTTAGAAGCTGGTGTTCATTTTGGTCATCAAACAAAAAGATGGAACCCAAAAATGAAAGAGTATATTTTTACTTCAAGAGATGATATCTATATAATTGATTTACAAAAGACAGCTAAGAAGATTGATGAAGCTTATGCTGCATTATTTGAAATAGCTAAAAACGGTGGTAAGGTTATTTTTGTAGGAACAAGAAAACAAGCTCAAGAAGCAACTAAAGAAGAAGCTATGAAAAGTGATTCTTACTATGTTACTGAAAGATGGTTAGGTGGAACCTTAACAAATTTTAAAACAATTAGAAGAAGAGTAAAAAGATTAGAAGAAATTGAAAAGATGGAAGCTAATGGAACTTTTGATGTTTTACCTAAGAAAGAAGTCGTTGGACTTAAAAAGGAATATGATAAACTTAATAAGATTTTATGTGGTATCCGTAATATGGAAAAATTACCACAAGCAATGTTTATTGTCGATCCAAGCAAAGAAGAAATTGCTATTAGAGAAGCTCGTAAATTAAATATTCCTGTCTTTGGTATTGTCGATACAAACTGTGATCCTGATATGGTCGATTATGTTATTCCAGCTAACGATGATGCAATACGTGCTGTTAAGTTAATTATTGGTGTTATGAATAATGCAATTATCGAGGCTAATGGAGGACATATTACTGATTATAGTGGTAAGGCAGATGAAAATGGTAATGACATTATGAAAAAGGCTGTTGAATCAGTAAGAAGAAAAGAAGATAAAAAACCATTTGATAAAAAATCTTTTGATAAGAAAAATTTTAAAAAATCATTTAATAAAGTAGAAAAAGAAGTAAAAGAAAACCCAACTGAAAAAAAGAATTCAGATACTATTGCTGAAGCAAAAGAAGAAAAGAGTGAGTCTAAGAAGACTAACTCAGAAACTGTTAATTCTAAAAAAGCCACTGTTAAAGAAGATTTAACAACTAAAACAGTTTCACAACTTCGTCTTTTAGCGAAAGAACAAGGTGTTAAGGGTTATTCAACAATGAAAAAAGCAGACTTAATAGATGCTTTAAAATAAAATACTTAAGGATGATTTATCATCCTTATTTTAATAGAAGGAGGATTATATGGTAACGGCAAGTTTAGTTAAAGAGTTAAGAGAAAAAACAGGTGCTGGAATGCTTGATTGTAAAAAAGCTTTAGAAGCAACTAATGCAGATATTGATGCTGCTATTGATTGGTTAAGAGAAAAAGGTATTTCCAAAGCAGCTAAAAAAGCAGATCGTATTGCAGCTGAAGGTGTAGCTGCCATTAAAATAGATGGTAATGTAGCTGCTATCGTTGAAGTTAATTCAGAAACTGATTTTGTAGCTAAGAATAAAGAATTTACTTCAATGGTTGATACAATTTTAGATTCTATTATTGCTAATGATGTTAAAACTTTAGATGATGTTTTGAACCTTCAAGTTGAAGGTGGAACTATAAATGACCTAATTATTAGTAAAACAGCTACTATTGGTGAAAAATTAAGTCTTCGTCGTTTTGAACGTGTTATTAAAGATGATGATGAAGCTTTTGGTGATTATATTCATATGGGTGGAAAGATTGCTGTTTTAACAGTTGTTAAAGGTGCTTCAAGTGAAGTAGCTAAAGATGTTTCAATGCACGCAGCTGCAATGCGTCCTACATATGTTAAATCAACTGATGTTCCAACTGAGGTTTTAGATAAAGAAAAAGAAATAATGAAAGAACAACTTCTTAATGAAGGAAAACCAGCTGATCGTATTGAACAAATATTAGTTGGTAAAGTTAATAAATACTATGAAGAAGTATGTTTAGAAAATCAAATCTTTGTTAAAGCTGAAAATAAGGAAACAGTAGCTAAGTTTGTTGCTAATAACGGTGGAACAATTTCAAAGATGATTAGATTTGAAGTTGGTGAAGGAATGCAAAAAAGAGAAGAAAACTTTGCTGAAGAAGTTGCTAAACAAATGAAAGCTAATTAAATAGAATGGTTAAGTCCATTCTTTTTTTTATAAATAATTGTATTTTGGTTATATTAACTATAGGAATTATATGAAAAATAGTGATAAAAAATATCTCATATGTGACATAATTAGAAAAAATTTTTTGTTTTTTGACAAAAATGGTTGCAAAAACAATAGGTTTTATTATATAATTCTTATAGGGTATGGTATGATATAGTGATATATTTAAATCGTAAGGTAATAACTTATGAAAATATCCGGTTGTGAAAGAGGTGTTGAATGAGAAGTTAAAATTTTAATATGCTAGATTAGTATAGACTTTATTAAGATTATAGGTGGTGATATAGTTGCGAAAACGAAGTATGTTATTTGGTATGATTGGTGTTTTATGTTCATTAGTTTTAGTTATGGGTGTTGTTTATGCAACGCTTAATACCGTTTTAAATATAAATTTCGGTAGCAGTTCGTCTTCAGCTGTTGTACAGAAAGGTTCAACTTGGGATATCAGTTTTCTTACAGGAGCCGATAATTTGACGATTACTAAGACTGGTGGGAATGAGTCAACAACTGATGTTTACTGTAATGATGGCCCAAATATGAGTCAACCAACTATTACAGGAACAGAGATTAGTGGAATAAATATTCAACTAACAAAAAAAGGTGATCAATGCTCTTACGCTTTTAAAGTAAAGAACAATGGTACTTTGAAAGCTAAGTTAAATGCTATTTCATTAACTAAACCTAATACAGCTTGTACTACACCTAGTGTTAGTAGTATGGTATGTGGTAACATAACATATTCATTAAAATATGACAGTGCTTCTGGAACAGCACTTACAGCATCTGATACATTAGATAATGGTATTACGAAAACAATCGTTTTAACAGCTGCATATACTGGGAGTGCAACTGTTAGTAGTGATATTGCTTATAATGGATTTGGTGCTACTTTAAATTATATTCAAAATTAAAAGGAAGGAAATGATAAAATGAAAAATAAGAAAACTTTAACTTTAGTAGTAGTAGCTTTAGTAGCTGTAGTTGTTGGATTAACAATTGTTTATGCAACATTAAGCACTAATTTATCAATTACATTTGGTTCAAGTGCTGACGATGCAATTACACAAAAAAGCGCTACATGGGATGTAAAATTTGATGCAACACAATCAACTGTAACAGGAACAGCAGCTGGTTATAGTGGAGTAAAATGTGGAGACGCTACAGTAACTGATTTAGGTGTTACAATTGGAAAAACTGAATTTTATACACAAGGAGATTCTTGTACATGGAGTAATATAACTATTAAAAATGGTGGTACATTAAATGCTAAATTAAATAGTTTTACATGGACACAACCAACAGGAGGAGAATGCTCAGGTAGTACAAATGGTACTTATGTATGTGGACCTATTACTTACAAAATCTTAGATGCTTCAACAAGTTCTGAATTAGCAGTTAATAAAACACTTGATAACCAAAAAGATATAAAAGTTAATGTTAAAGCTGAATTAACTCAAGCAAACAGTGGTTCAGATATATCACAATATGGTGGTAAAGTGCAACTTAACTGGATACAAAATTAATTTTTGAAACTTTAAGGAGAACTTAAAATGAATAATAGAAAAAAATTAACAACTATTTTATCAGTGTTAATTGTTGCTGTTTTTTGCTTAACGGTTGTTTTTGCAGCATTAGGACAAAATTTAATTTCTACTTTCGGTAGTGGATCATCTGCAGCTATTGTTCAAAAAGGAGCAAGCTGGAATGTAGGTTTTGAAACAGCTAGTTCTGTAACTGCGACAAAGACAGGATATAGTGGCGTTACTTGTGGTAACGCTACTGTATCAGCTACCGCTGTAACTATTCCAAGTGTCGCTTTATATACACCAGGTGATTCATGTACTTGGAACGTAACAATAAAAAATACAGGTGGTTTAAAAGCAAAATTAAAAAGCTTTACATGGACGCAACCAACTGGTGCGACATGTACAAGTAGTAGTACTGGAACTTATGTATGTGGTAATGTTACTTATTCTGTTTTAAAAGGTGATGCTGTTCTTGCTGTTGGTGAACAACTTCCGGCTTCAACGGGTAGTGTTGCTGTTAAAATAAAAGTAGAAATACCTTCAAATAAGTCAATCAGTTCAAGTGATGTGACACATTATAATGGTAAAGTGCAACTAAATTGGGAACAAGATTAGTAAAAATATAAGGAGGACTTGTATGAAAAACCAAAAAAATTTAACAATTGCTTTAACAGTGTTGATTGCTGTTGTTGGTTTAACAATCGTTTATGCAGCTTTGAGCCAAAACTTATCAATTACTTTTGGTAGCAGTGCATCTTCAGCTGTTGTACAGAAAGGCTCAACTTGGGATATTGGGTTTGATACAGAAACTGCAACAGTAAATGGAACAAAGACTGGATATAGTTTAGCTACTTGTGGTACTGCAAGTGTTACTAAAGAGGGTGTTACAATATCTTCAGCAACTTTATACACACCAGGCGATTCATGTACTTGGAATGTTAAAGTTAAAAATAATGGTAATTTAAATGCTAAATTAAATAGTTTTACATGGACACAACCACAAGGTGGAACTTGTGATGAAAGTAGTAATAATACTTATACTTGTGGTAATATTAAATATAGTGTTTTAAAAGGTACTGCTGCACTAGCTGCTAATGAAAAATTAACTGGTGGTGCAAGTGTTGATCTTACTATTAAAGTTGAAATTCCAGCAGATAAAAATCTTTCTGGTACTGATGTATCTCAATATAATGGTAAGGTACAACTTAACTGGGTACAAGATTAATAAAAGTATATAGGAGGATATAATGAAAAACAAAGATAAAAAGAATTTAACTATTGTTGCTGTAACATTAGTTGTTGCTGTTTTAGGCTTAACTATTGTTTTCGCAACATTAAGTACAAACTTATCAATTACTTTTGGTTCTGATTCTGATAATGCAATCACTCAAAAGGGTGCTCAATGGAAAATTGCTTTCGATACAACTAGTCCAACAGTAGATGGTACAAAATCAGGATATAGTGCTGTAACTTGTGGTACTGCAAATGTTACTGAAGAAGGAGTTACATTGTCTTCAGTAGCTTTATATACACCAGGTGATTCATGTACTTATAGTGTTAAAGTTAAAAACGATGGTGACTTAAACGCTAAATTAAATAGTTTTACATGGACAAAACCAGAAGGTGGTGCATCATGTACTGAAAGTACTACTAACACTTATAAATGTGGTGATATAACTTATAGTGTTTTAAAAGCTGGTTCTGCACTTGAAACTAATGAAAAATTAGCATCTAAAGGTAGTGTTGACCTTACTATTAAGGTTTCTTATGATGGTGCTAGTGTTAGTGCAAAAGAAGTAAAACGATATAATGGTAAAGTACAACTTAACTGGGTACAAGATTAGTTTGAATTATTTATTATTTAATAGGAATGAAAAAAGGGTGAAGTTATGAAAAAAGAGTCACAACGTATTTTATTAGTAGAAATTTTGCTTATTTTGGTTTCTTTTGTTCAATTTTTCATCATAAGAAGATTTTCTCTTTGGATTTATTTAATTCCTATTTTAGCTATTGCAATTTTTAGTTATTTCTTTATTGGCTTGCCAAAACGAGCTGAAAGAGGGTCAAAAGATGTTTTGTTAGTACTAATAATTGGATGTATTAGTTACTATCTTCTCATTTATTTTATTGGATTTTTTTCTGGCTTTTTGATTACTGGTTACGGACATACCCCTTTAACACTTTTTCAGAATATTTTTCCACACTTGGTATTTATTATACTTATTGAGTATATTAGATCGATGGTGGTTAAGAAAGGAAAGTTTGATAAAAAGATTATAATTTTATCAGTATTTGCTTTCTTCTGTGTTGATGTGGCCCTTAAATTTTCTCTATTGCAGGTTGATTCTAGAGAAGCGGTATTAAAGGTTATTCTTAATGCCATAATTCCAACTTTGATAAAAACAGCTTTACTTACTTATATAACATATACTACTGAAGCTAAAAATAGTATTGTTTATCACTGTTTGATGGAGCTTCCCGTTTATATTATCCCTATATTCCCAGATTTAGGTGATTATATTTCCAATATTTTCTTAATCGTACAGCCAATGCTGATGATAGTATTTATCTATAAGATTTTATATGATAAAAGAGAAAAAATTGAAAATAGTAGGCGGACGGTTAAATTCAATAAATATCAAAGAATTTTACAAGCATTTTTAGTTTTATTACTTGTCGTAGTTGTTGTCTTAGTAAGTGGAGTTGGACGTTATGTTGCTTTAGCGATTGGTTCAGAATCGATGACAGGTACAATCGATAAAGGTGATGTTATTGTTATCGATAAAAAAGATAAAAATTATAAAGTAGGAGCAATAATTGCTTTTGAATATGATGGTCGTGTCTTAGTACATAGAATTATGGAAATAAACGAAACTGAAAAAGAAGTTAGTTATCAGACTAAAGGTGATTACAACAAAGATAAAGATGCATGGGTAGTTAAACCAGAGACAATTATTGGCGTAGTAAAGTTTAGATTATGGGGGATTGGTTGGCCAACAGTCAAATTAAGTGAATGGATGGAAGGTGATCGATAAAATGAATGAAGATGGAAAAAAAGGTAATTTAGATTCAGATAAAATCTCTTCTATTAGTGATATTATAGATTTTGATTTAGATGATGAATCTTTAGATGATGAATTGATAAGCAAAGATTCAATTACAAAACCACTTACTTCCACTGATGATACTTTTAATAAAGAAAAGTTGGGTTCTACTCTTAAAAGGGAAGAATCAGCTAATCCTAAAAGTGTTAGCAAATCTCACTCGCCAATAGATCAAAGTAGTTCAGTAAAAAACACCAGTAAAAGTAGTACACAAGGTTCTATTTTAGATGCTGTTAAAGAAGAACAAAAGAAGAATCAGTCACCTGATGAAAATACTCATAAGGAACCTACTTATTCTAATAAAAAATCACTTATTAGAGCTCATATAAGTTTTGGAACAAGATTATTCTTTATGATGCTTGGTATTATTATCTTCATCGTAGTAGCTGGTTTATCTATTTATGAGGCTTTTCGCTATGACCATAGTGAAACAGTTATCTATAATGAATCAGCAAATATTAATTATCAAGTATGTTTAGGTAAAAATGATTTCTATGATGTTTCTTGTCTAGAAGAAGGTATGGAATATATTTCAATGATTACTAATCGTATTCCTATTGAATTCCAATACACTTCAAGTTATAGCAAGGAAATGGAATATAACTATGAATATTATGTTTCTGGTAAGTTAAAGATTTATGATCGTGATGATCCATCTAAAATTTTGTATAAAAGAACTGATGTTTTAGTTGATAATAAGCCTTTAAAAGGTAAAGGAAGTGCGATTGATTTATCAACTAAAGTAGATTTAGATTATAAGAAATATAATGATTATGTTAATACTTATAAGAGTAAATATTTACTTAGTTCTGATGGTGTTATCGAAGTTTCTCTATATTTGAAAGGTGAAAATGAAACTAAGAGTGTAGCTACCATTTCTATACCATTATCTCAACAAACTTATGGTATAACAAAAGATACCGTAAATTCTGACGATCAAATGATGCTTGTTCGTGTTGGAAAATGGAATGAGACAAACTATGTTTGTATGGGAATTGGAATTCTTAGTCTATTGATATGTATTTTGATTTTTGTTCAAATGTTTGGTTTAATTAACAAAGGATCAGGAAGAAAAAGTAAATATCTTCAAACCTTAAATAAAATTTTAAGAGAATATGACCGTGTTATTGTTGTAGCTAAGACACCAGTTGAAGCTGATGACAGTAAAACAGTAATCCGCGTTGATTCTTTTGAAGAATTATTGGATGCTAGAGATAGTTTAGAAAAACCAATTATTTATTCAAAAATAAATGATGTTAAATCTGAATTTACAGTAGAAGATAATGACAGAATATTTAAATATGTCATGAAAGAAGCAGATTATATAAATTAATAATTGCAAAAAGAAAAATCCTTTTAAAGGGATTTTTTTTTTACTTTTTTTCTTTAATTAATATATCTTTTAAAACATTAAATGATAAAAGATAGGGTTCTAATTGCTTTATTACTTTATCATCTTTAGGTATTTCGATAAGGTAGGTAATAACACTTTCATATTTTTTATTTTTAATTTTATAATCTTTTAATAAGTAATCTATTTTTTTTAAATTATCGTAGGTAAATTTAATTTCGATTTCTTTTCCATCAATAAGATAGATAATATCTGCTTTGTCTAAACACTGCATTACACTGTCAAAGTAGGCTCTAACAAGTCCATTAGCGCCTAATTTTATCCCACCGAAGTATCTTGTAACAATCGCTAAGACATGGTCTAATTCATTAATTTCAAGCGCTTTTAAGATAGGAAAGCCTGCTGTTTTGCTTGGTTCTTTATCATCACTAGCTTTTTTATATTCATCATAGATATAAGCATAACAGTTATGAGTAGCGTCCTTATAATCATTTTTAGTTTTATCAATGATTATTTTTATTTCGTCTATACTATTAATAGGATATAGGTGACAAATAAATTTAGAATTTTTTATTATCAATTCACTTGTCACTATTTTGTCTATTGATTTCATGTTATCACCACGTAAATTATAACTTATTCTTCTTCTTTTTTCAATTATATGGTAAAATTGAGTTGTGATGAATTATGGTTGAAGAATTAAATACTTATTTAAATAAATTAGTTAATAGTGGCGTTTTTCCAGGATGTAATTATGGTATTATAGTAAATGATGAAATTTTTTTTGGTAGTGTTGGTTATAAATCGTTAATACCAAAAAAGGCCAAAAATGATGTCGATAATCTATATGATATAGCTAGTTTATCAAAATTATTAGTTACTAATGTATTAATAACTTTTCTACTTCGTGATGAGAAAATAAAATTAGATGATTATGTTTACAAATATATTCCAGATTTTAAATATGATGATGTTAAAATAATTCATTTATTAACCCATTCATCAGGTATAAACCCAGCTTTTAATAAGTTTAATTTAAAAGATAAGGAAGAATTTATAAATAATACCAAGAAAGTTTTTGAAGCTGGTAGTAATGTTTATTATACGGATATTAATTTTATTTTACTAGGTTTTATTATTGAAAAAATTTATCAAAAGCCATTAGATGTTTTAGCGCAAGATTTGATTTTTAAGCCTTTAGGTATGAATGATACCTCATATAATCCCAAAGATAAAAAAAGATGTGTTCCAATGGAATTAACATCTGATCGTGGTTTAGTATGTGGCTTTGTTCATGATGAAAAAGCATATTTTTTAAATGGTGTAGCTGGTAATGCAGGTGTTTTTAGTACAGTTAAAGATTTAAGTCATTTTGCGCAAATGATTTTAGATGATGGTTATTATAATCATCAACCATTTCTTGATTTATCGCTCATTGATATGTGGTTTAAACCTTTATTTATTAATGAAGATGGTCTAAGAAGAACCCCAGGTTGGATTTATGGTAAAAGTAGTCCACTATGTAGAGATTATTGTAGTGATGATACAATTATTCATACTGGTTTTCCAGGTCATCATCTTTTAATTGACCGTGGTAATAATCTAGCAATTATCTTTTTATCTAATAGTATTCATCCATCTAGAATGAATGAAAAATTAGTTATTAGTAGAGAAAAAATAAATAAAAAAATATATGATTTATTAAGAAAATATGACAAAATATAGTAGGTGAGTTTATGGATAAAATAAAAGAAAAATTATCATTATTACCAATGTTACCTGGTTGTTATTTAATGAAAAATAAAGATGGTAACATTATATATATTGGTAAAGCTAAGAAACTAAAAAATCGTGTTAGTTCATATTTTCGTGGCAAACATACAGGTAAAACGGCTCGTTTAGTTAGTGAAATAGCTGATTTTGAATATATTACTGTTGGTAGTGAGATAGAATCATTAATTTTAGAAATAAATTTAATAAAGAAACATAATCCTAAATATAATATCTTACTAAAAGATGATAAAAGTTATCCTTATATTGAATTAACTGGTGATAAAGTACCAAGATTAAAAGTTGTACGAGTTTTAAATCGCAATAAAAAAAGAAAATATTTATATGGACCTTATCCTAATGTCACAGCTGCTCGTAATGTAGTTAATTTATTAAATAGGCTGTATCCCATTAGAAAATGTAATACCTTCGCTACTAAACCTTGTCTATATTATCATATTGGTCAATGTTTAGGTTATTGTACTAAAGATGTAGATTATAAAAAAGTTGAAGATATGCGTCAAGAGATTATTCGTTTTTTAAAGGGTGATCATAGTTTAATTACTGATAAAATAAAAAAAGAAATAAGTGAACACAGTGAAAAATTAGAGTTTGAAAAAGCTTTAGAATTAAAGAAGATGCTAGATTATATTACGATTACTTTAACACATCAACAAGTTGAGACAAAAGATAATATTGACCGTGATGTTATTGGTTATTATGAAGAAAAAGGTTATCTTAGTATTCAAATTTTCTTTATTCGTGGTTCTAAAATAGTTGAAAGATATTCGAAGATTATTCCTTTAATTGATGAAGTAGAAAGTGAATTAACACGCTATATTGCTAATTTCTATCATAATATGATGTTACCAAAAGAAATATTAGTTCCAGATATTTTAAATGCTGAAGTCCTTAGTGAATATTTAAAAACAAATGTTAAAATACCTCAAAAAGGTGATAAACATAAGTTAGTAGAGATGGTGTGTGAAAACGCTAAAATCGCGCTTAATGAAAATTTTGAATTGATAAAACGTGATGAAGCTAAGACTCTTGATGCTAATTGTGAACTTAAAAACTTATTAGGCTTAGAGAAATTAGATCGCATTGAAATCTTTGATAATGCTCATTTGTTTGGTACTTATAATGTTTCTGGTATGGTTGTTTTTATAGATGGTCGTAAAGCTAAAAATGAGTATCGTAAATATAAAATAAGTGTCGATAGAAATGATGATTACGAAACGATGCGAGAAGTTATATATCGTCGTTATTTTAGGGTTTTAAAAGATAATTTAGTTCGTCCAGATTTAATTATTGTGGATGGTGGTTTAGGACAAATAAATGCCGCTAAAGAAGTTATTCAAAGCTTAGGGATGGATATTTTAGTCGTTGGTCTTAAAAAAGATGATCGTCATGCAACTAATAAACTATTAACTAGTGATGAGGAATTTGATATTGATCGTCGTAGTAATTTATTTTACCTATTAGAAAGAATGCAAGATGAAGTTCATAATTTTACTATTAATTATCATAAACAAATTCGAAGTAAAGGGTCTTTATCAAGTATTTTAGATAGTGTTGAAGGAATAGGAAGTAAGAGAAAAAAAGAGTTATTAAGAAAATATCGGACAATTACTAAGATGAAAGAAGCTGAAATTCAAGAACTTGAAGAGATACTACCTAAAAATGTGGCTCAAAATCTTTATCAATTTTTAAAAGAATATCATTATGATGTTTCAAATAAATAATTTTGCTTATTTTACAAATTAATAAAATAATGGTAATATATTTGTGGCAAAAGAAAGGACGGGATAATTATGAATTATTTTGATTCATCATATCCTTCAGATTATAATCATTTAATTTATTATTTTTGTAGAAAGTTAAACTTAGATGCTAAATTTGCTTTTACTTTAGTTTATGATCAAAAATATAAAGAATTAAGTAAAAAACAAAGCATTATTAAAAATAGTTTTCTTGTTATTTTAAACAAATATAACAATGGTTTAGTATCTAGTAAAGTTTTAGAAGATGCGAAAGCTTCTTATCAATTTTTAGAAAGCTATTTAAATATAATGAAAGAACAATCAAATGTTGATAATAACAAAGTTATGACTCCTTTAAATAAAGATGATAACGAATCTTTCTTCAGTGCTTTAGAACAAATTAGTCAGATGTCATTTTGTTTTTATGATGGAATGATTAAAATTATCGAAGAGAAAATAAGTCAAACATTAAATGAGGCTGACCAAAAAATCTTTGATGAATTTTTTAAATTATTTTTAGATTTTTGGCAATATGCCTATAATGACATATGTACTTTTGAATTTCAACATCTAACAAAAAAAGACATAACAATGCTATCTAATAAATATAATATGAATTATGTCGTTGGGGTTGATGAGATTATTAAAAACAAAGCTATTGACGGAGCAAATCTTATAAGACTGAGTACATATTTTTCAAAAAAGAGACCGAATATGGAAGCTACTTACTTATTAACTACCTTTTTAAAGATATTTGCAAAATTTCATTATATTGATTTTAGTTTAGATGAATTTAATGATGTCGTTATTTATTCTTTTGATGCAACTTCACGTCTTTTAAAAATAAAAGAAGAATATTTGTATAAATTTGGTTATGAAGTAAGACATAATCTTCGCAATTCACCATTAGTTGATGTAGATGAAATGCTTGATTATACCGAAAAGAGAATATCTTTATACAATAAGAAAGTTAATCCTGAAAAATAGTTTATTTTAAGACCATAAAAATGGTTTTCTTTTGTGTATTTAAAATTATCTTAACGAATCACGTGTTAAAGTTATAATTATATATGTTTTTAAATATAATTATGATATAATTAATTTATAAAATCTAAGGAAGTGATTAGGTGCGAGTTATCATTAGTGCTGGTGGCTCAGGTGGGCATATTTATCCAGCTTTAGCGATTATAAATAAAATTAAACAACATGAGGCTAATAGTGAGTTTTTATATATAGGAACGCATAATAGAATGGAAAAAGATATTGTTCCTAAACAAGGTATTCCTTTTGAAACTATTAAAATTTATGGCTTTGACCGTCATCATTTACTTAATAATTTTAAAGTGGCTTATTATCTATTTAAAAGCTGTAAAAAATGTCGTAAATTAATTAAAAAATTTAATCCAGATGTCGTTATTGGAGTTGGGGGATATGTAACGGTTCCTGTTTTAATGAGCGCTAAAAAGTTAGGTTATAGAACTTTTATTCATGAACAGAATAGTATCCCTGGTAAAGCTAATATTTATATATCTAAATTTGTCGATAAAATTGCTGTTTCCATGAAAGGTTCAACCAAGTATTTTCCTCAAGATAAAGTTGTTTTTACAGGTAACCCTTGTAGTGAAGATGCAATTAATACATTGCAAGTTGATAAGAAAAAGTTTGGTTTAACTAACAGTAAAAAACTGGTTTTAATTGTTATGGGTTCTCAGGGCGCTACAACAATTAATGATTTAATGGTTAAAGTATTACCTAAAATGGCTAAAGAAAGTTACGAAGTTGTTTTTGTAACAGGAACGAAAGATTATGAGCAAATAAGTAAAAATACTTTCCCAAGTAATATTAAAATTGTTCCTTATATCGATGGAATGACTGGTTTAATGAAAAAAACAGATTTAATGATTACAAGAGCTGGAGCTTCTACTTTAAGCGAGATTATTGCGCTTAAAATACCATCTATTTTAATTCCTAGTCCATATGTTCCAAATAATCATCAATATTTAAATGCGATGGATTTAGTGAATGAAGATGCAGCTGATATAATTGAAGAAAAAGACTTAAATGAGGATATTTTAATTGAAAAAGTAAATAATCTTTTGTATGATTATAAAAAGTTAGATAAAATGAAAAAAAATTTGGAAAAATTTGTCGTAAAAGATAGTGGGGAACTTATTTATCACACTTTACAAGAACTAATAGAAAGAAAATGAATATGAATTTAATAGAAAAAATAAAGAAACTTAATATTGGTGAAATAATTGAAAATGCTGATTTAAAAAAATATACCACTTACCATGTTGGAGGGCATGCTTTAGCGGTTGTTTTACCAGATGATATTTATGGTTTAATCGAATTAATCAAATTGTTAAAAAAAGAAAAAGTTAAGTATAAAGTTATTGGGCGTGGCTCTAATTTAATCTTTAAAAGTGGATTATATAATGGCATTTTAATTAAACTAGATCATTTTGACTCTTTAAAAATTGAGGGTAATGAAATTACGGTTGGTGCTGGTTTTCAATTAATTAAACTTGCAACGCGCTTATCACGACTTGGTTATACTGGTATTGAATTTGCAACTGGTATTCCAGGAACAGTTGGTGGAGCTATTTTCATGAATGCGGGAGCTTATAAAAGCGATATGGGGTATATTGTTAAAAGTGTTAAAGTTTTAACTCCTGATTTGCGTGTTGAAGAGTTAACTAACTATGATTTAGATTTTCATTATCGCACCTCTTTTTTACACCAACATCGCGATTATATTTGTTTAGAAGCTACCATTATTTTAAAACGTGGTGATGCTGATTTAATTATGCAACTAGTAGAAGATCGTAAAAAAAGACGACTTGAAACACAACCTTTGGAATACCCAACTGCTGGGTCTGTTTTTAGGAACCCCGATGGTGATTATGCTGGCCGCCTTATTGAAGAAATAGGCTATAAAGGACATGTTCAAGGTGGAGCTATGGTAAGCACTAAACATGCTAATTTTGTTATTAACTATAACAATGCTACCGGAGAAGATATTGAAAAATTAATTTTAGAAATAAAAAAACGAATTAAGGAAAAATATGATATAGATTTAAAAATAGAACAAGAATTTGTGGAATAGAGGTTATTATGAATAAACAAAAGAAAAAGAAAAGAAAAATAAAATATAAAAATATTTTTATCTTTATATTTATTGCTATATTGCTTTTTATTTGTATTTATTTTGTTTTAGATTCAAAAATAACGAATATCTATATCAAGGGTAATAGTTTTTTAACTGACCAACAAATTATTGATGAAGCGGGTTTAAAAAATTATCCTAAAATATCGGCTGTTAATACAAAGAAAATTAGTAAAAAATTAAAAGAAAATATTTATATTGAAAACGTCAATATAACGCATCATCATTTTTTCCGTGAAATAACAATTGAAATTACGGAAAATAAACCTATTTTATATTATGCTTATGATGAGGTTAGCTTGTTAGCTGATGGGCGTGAAGTAAAACAGTCATATACATTACCAACTTTAATTAATCAGACACCAGAAGATATTTTAAAAAAATTACTTAAGAAATTAGATGAATTAGATGGAGATATTTTAACTAGAATTTCCGAGATACGTTATGCTCCAACTAATGTAGATGAACAATTATTCTATCTAACAATGGATGATGGAAATGACGTATATATTAATTTTAATAGTTTTTCTAAGTTAAATAACTATATTGATATTGTTAGAAGTTTTAATAATAAAAAAGGAACAGTTCATCTTGATAGTGGTGATTATTTAGAAATTAATAAGTAATTATTGTAAGAAACGTCTCTCGTTTCTTTTTTAATCTTTAGAACAATTGATAAAAGCTTTTACATTTTTTATAAATTATAGTATAATTAACTTATAGGCTATAGGAGATGATTGTATGAAACATATTTATACTAGTCTTGACATTGGTTCTGATAGTATAAAAATTGTTGTTTGTGAGTTATACAAAAATAAGTTAAACTTATTAGCTTGTGCTTCATACAAATCAAAGGGCATCAAGAAGGGGTTAATTGTCGATGTAGATGCTGCTTCTTCAAGTATTAGAGGCGCAATTATGCAAATTGAAAATATTCTTGGTGTCAAAATTGATAAAGTTATTGCTTCTGTACCTAGTTATTTAGCTGAATATTCAGTTATTAAAGCTGTTATTGACGTTCCTTCTAAAATAGTAACAAAAAAAGATATTTTAGATGTTATCGACAAAGCTATTGCTTCTAAAACGTTAGAAGATAAGGAAGTTGTTACAGCTTTACCTGTTGATTTTAAGTTAGATAATGGTATAAGCATCAAAGATCCTTTAAATATGGAAACCCAAAAATTAGGTGTTCGAGCTGTTTTAGTAACCACACCTAAGAAGAATATTTACTCTGTCGTAGGTCTTTTAGAAAGTATGAACATAACAACGGTTGATATATCTACTAATGGTATTGGGGACTTTTATGCCTTTAAAAATAAAGAAATAACTAAAGGTGTAAGCGCAATTATTAATATTGGTAGTGAAATAACTAATATTTCATTATATAATCGAGGAATAATTGTTAAGAGTTCTATTATTAATATGGCTGGTAAAAATATCGATAAAGATATTTCTTATATGTATAAAACAGATCGTGAGACTTCTGAAAATCTTAAAATACATTTTGCTTTAGCTCATAAACATAATGCTAGTACTAGTGATATGTGTGATATAAAAACATCTTTAGATGATGAACTTCGAATCAACCAATTTGAAATATCAGAAGTTGTTTCTTCAAGAATTGAGGAAATCCTTAATTTGGCTAAAAAAGAACTTAATATATTGACAAGTAAAAAAATTGATTATATTATTATAACAGGGGGTACAAGTAATATGGCTGATATCGAGTATGTTGCCAGTGATGTTTTTGGTAAAGATATTCGCATTGGAAATATTAGGTTAGTTGGTATCCGTGATAATAAATATTCGTCATGTGTGGGAAATGTTGTTTATTTTATCAGTAAGCTTAAATTAAAAGGACAAGATTATTTAATGTTTAGTGCTGATGACATTTCTAGATTGTCTAGTATTAGAAAGAGTTATCAAGAAATAGATAATGAGAAGATGTTAGGAAATTTGATGGAATATTTTTATAGCGAATAGGAGGATATAATGTATGTTTGGATTAGAAATGGATCAAATAGCGAAAATTAAAGTTATCGGTGTCGGTGGTGGTGGAAACAACGCCGTTAATCGTATGATAGATTCTGGGGTAAAAGGAGTAGAATTTATAGTTGCTAACACAGATTTACAAGTTTTAAATTGTTCTAAGGCACCTGTTAAAATACAAATAGGAGAAGCTTTAACTGGTGGTCGTGGAGCTGGTGCTAAACCAGAAATAGGTAGAGAAGCAGCTATGGAAAGTAAAAAAGAGATTGAAGATGCCTTAAGTGGAGCCGATATGGTTTTTATAACTTGTGGTATGGGTGGTGGAACAGGAACTGGTGCAGCCCCTGTTATTGCACAAATAGCTCAAGAATTAGGTGCTCTTACTGTTGGTATTGTCACTAAACCATTTTCTTTTGAAGGAAAAAGAAGAATGGAACAAGCTATCTCTGGATTAGAAGAATTAAAAAAGAATGTTGATACTTTAATTGTTATTCCAAATGATCGTTTAAGAGAAATTATCGATAAAAAGACCCCATTACTTGAATCATTTAGAGAAGTTGATAATGTTTTACGTCGTGGTGTTCAATCTATTTCCGATTTAATTGCTGTAGCTGGTTTAATTAATTTGGATTTTGCTGATGTTAAAACAGTTATGGAAAAACGTGGTAACGCTTTAATTGGTATTGGTATAGGACAGGGCGAAAATCGTGCTACTGAAGCTGCTCGTCAAGCTGTTGCCAGTCCCTTACTTGAAACAAGTATTAGTGGTGCTACAGATGCTATTATCAATGTAACTGGTGGTAGTAATTTAACTTTATTTGAAGTAGAAGAAGCAGCAGAAGTCATCCGTACAAGCGCTAATACTGATATGAATGCTATCTTTGGTGCTGTAATTAATGAAAACCTAA
This sequence comes from uncultured Bacilli bacterium, assembly GCA_947630955.1. Classification (GTDB taxonomy): domain Bacteria; phylum Bacillota_I; class Bacilli_A; order RF39; family UBA660; genus UBA5578. The sequence goes on from CANRJK010000003.1 coordinate 35,085, forward strand.
ATGATGAAATTATTGTAACTGTTATTGCTACTGGTTTTGAAGAAAATAGTGAACCATTATACCATTCTTATTCTCATCAAGAGGACGAAGAAGAAAAACACCATGTACCAGATATTGATGAAGATGATGACGACGACGATGATAGTGGTATTCCAACTTTCTTAAGAAAAAGAGGAGGCTTTTAAGTCAAGCCTTTTTTGATAACAAAAAAATGTCTAGATTATTTTGACATTTTTTTTGCTTTTTCCTCATTAAGCAATTGGTTGTAATATATATTACCATAATATTGCCTAGCTTCCAAAAGGGCCTTTCTTCTACTAAAGGTCTTCTTCTTTTTACCATTTTGTGTATAATATTTACTTAATGGCTCAGTATAATTTACCACATAACTTATCGTATTTAAATCTCGGGTATGTGAAATATTTCGATGCATATTTTCTAAATCAATATATTTATCTCCAACTTTTCTTAAAATAGTTGTATAACCATAACCAGAAATACCCATTACTAACATATTACCAACATTTAAACCACTCATATCATTATCAGGATAGTAAACATCAATAGTTGCTAAAAATAAATCATTAATATCATATTTTTCAAACATATCTAAAACTCCTTTCCAATATAATACATCAAAAATATTAAAAGTCAATCAAATAAGATAAATATTATCCAAATAGAAAAAACGACATAAAAATTTATGTTCTTTTTTTATAATGATTTTGGTGATAAGATGAAAGTTTATTTAGATCTAATTTTAATTTTAAATTTCTTTCTTGATTTTTTTCTTCTTTTAACACCAGGAATTATTTTAAAAAGAAATATTAATATTAAATTAATAACGACAAGTGCTTTTATTGGTAGTTTAACTATCTTAATTCTTTTTTTTGATATGACATCTTTATCACTTTTTATCATTAAATTAATATTAAGTATTATTATGATTATTGTAGCTTATCCAAAGAAAAATCTTAAATATTTTTTTTATAATTTACTCCTTTTTTATATTGCAAGTCTTTTCTTAGGTGGAACTTTGTACATGCTAAATATTAATTTATCATATAAAAATAATGGTGTTATCTTTTATCACCATGGACTAGGAATTAATTTTCTTATGCTTATCTTTTTAGCGCCTTTAATCTTAATATTTTATATTAAAGAACAAAAAATTATTAAAAATAAATATAATAATTATTATAAGGTAAGCATAAATATTAATGAAAGGCAAATAAAAGGAACAGGTTATATTGATAGTGGGAATAATTTAACTTATAAAAGAAGACCAGTTATTTTAATTGATAAAAGAAAGGTTATCTTTTTAAAAGAAGAATATAGGATAATTCCCTATAAAGTTGTTAATAAAACATCATTTTTAAAAATATATAAGTGTGATTATGTAAAAATAAATAATAAAATTATTAAGAACATTTATCTTGGAATTAGTGATGATTCTTTTAATATTGATGGAGTTGATATTCTTTTAAATAATAAATTAATGGAGGACATATGATTAGAAAAATAATAACTTTTATTAGAAACTTATTTCTTAAAAACATTTATTTTGTTGGTAGCTTAGATAAATTACCAGAACCTTTAACAAAAGAAGAAGAAGTCTTTTACGTAAAAAAAGGAACAAAAGAGGCTAAAAATAAATTAATCGAACATAATCTTCGACTTGTTGTTTTTTTAGCTAAAAAATATGAAAATACTGGCGTCGATTTAGAGGATTTAGTTAGTATTGGAACAATTGGTTTAATTAAAGGTGTTGAAACTTATAATTTAGATAAAAACATTAAACTTGCAACGTATGCATCAAGATGTATTGACAACGAAATATTAATGTATTTAAGAAAAAATAAAAAAAGACGTGGTGAGATAAGCTTTGAAGATAGTTTAAGTTATGATTCAGAGGGGAATGAACTTCATTTAGAAGATATTTTGGGTACAGATGATGATATTGTTACAAGAAATTTAGAAAGAGAAACAGAAAGGAAACTACTTTATGAAGAAATTGAAAAGTTAAATAAACGAGATAAAGAAATTATGATTATGCGTTATGGTTTAAATAATCAAAAAGAATTAACCCAAAAAGAAGTAGCGCATAAACTAGGAATTAGTCAATCTTACATATCACGTATTGAAAAAAAAGTAATTAACAGATTACAGGTTTTAAATAGATATTAGTTAACTAACTAATATTTTTTTATGTTATAATACATATGTAACTTTAATAGGAAGTGATTTTATGTTAATTACCGAAAATGTTGGTTTAAGATTTGGGAAAAGAATCTTATTTGAAAATGTTAATTTGAAGTTTGAAAATGATAATTGTTATGGAGTAATTGGTGCTAATGGAGCAGGGAAATCAACTTTTCTTAAAATATTAAGTGGTCAGATAGAATCAACTAGTGGACAAGTTATTACTGGTAAAGATGAGCGAATATCTTTTTTGATGCAAAACCATAATGCTTATGATGAATACAATGTTATTGATACAGTTATAATGGGTGATAAACAACTATATGATATAAAAACAGAAAAAGAACAACTTTATATGAAAACTGACTTTACAACCGAAGATGGTATGCGTGCTGGTATTTTAGAAGATTTATTTCTTAAAAAAAATGGATGGCAAGCTGAAAGTGATGCTGCTATTTTATTAAGTGGTTTAGGAGTAAATATATCTTTACATAACCAAATGATGAAAGATTTAAAGGAAATAGATAAAGTAAAAGTCATGTTAGCTCAAGCTTTATTTGGTGATCCTGATATTTTACTTTTAGATGAACCTACCAATGGACTTGATTTAGATAGTAAAAACTGGCTAGAGGAATTTCTTTTAGATTTTAAAAACACAGTTATTGTTATATCTCATGACCGTCATTTTTTAAATAAAATATGTACACATATGGTTGATATTGATTATGAAAAAATAACTATGTTTGCTGGCAATTATGACTTTTGGTATGAATCTAGTAAATTAATTCAAAAACAAATGCGTGAATCTAATAAGAAAAAAGAAGAACGTATAGCTGAACTACAAGACTTTATTAGACGCTTTAGCGCTAATGCTTCCAAATCTAAGCAAGCTACAAGTCGTAAAAAGTCATTAGAAAAAATTAAATTAGAAGAAATTAAGCCAAGTAGTCGTAAATATCCTTATATTAATTTTGAACCAGAAAAATATTTAGGTAAAGAGGGTATTTATTTAGATAAAGTTAATAAAAAGATTGATGGTGTTGAGGTCATCAAAAATATGCGTTTAAATATCAAACCAGGTGATAAAATTGCCTTAATTGGAAATAACGAACTTGCTAAAACAACGCTTTTACGTCTTTTAGCTGGAGATCTAACACCAGATAGTGGGGAAATAAAAATAGGTACGACAGTTACTAGATCTTATTATCCTAAAAATAGTGATGCTTATTTTAAAAAAGATATTAATATGATTGAGTGGTTAAGAGAATACTCAGAAAATAAAGATGAAACCTTTGTTAGAAGTTTTTTAGGGAGAATGTTATTTTCTGGTGATGAAACATTAAAAAAAGTAAGCGTCTTATCAGGTGGTGAAAAGGTACGCTGTATGCTTTCTAAAATGATGTTAGAACATGCTAATCATCTATTTTTAGATGAACCAACTAATCACTTGGACATGGAATCCATATCGGCTTTAAATGAAGGACTGCAGCATTTTAAAGGTAGTATTGTTTTTGCCACCTTCGATCAACAATTAATTGAAACTTTAGCGACCAGAATTATTGAAATAAAAGAAGATGGTTCTTATATTGATAAAGAATTAACTTATGAGGAATATATGAAACGTTATGGAAAATAGACTATTTATTAAAAATAATATTGAGCGAATAAAAAAGGGAAGTTATACAGTCTTTCTAGATCCTATCCAAAGAAAAGAAATAATTAATGTCTTAAGAAAAAATAATATTTTTTATGAAGAATTTATTCCATTTGAAGATGCTACTAAAACAATAATATATAGTAAAGCAAAACCAGTAATTAGTTTATTAAAAATAAATAGTAAGCATTCTTTTAAACATAATGAAATATTAGGGACTTTATTTAGTCACAATATATCACCAACTAAATATGGTGATATTATTGTTAGTGATGAAAGCTATTTAATAGTTTTAGATTCAATTAAAAACTATCTTATCTTAAATTTTAATCTTATTGGTAGATATAAAGTTAATCTTGAAGAAGTAAACCTCAGTATTATTAAAGACTATCATATTGATTACATTGAATTGACCATTTTAACTAATAGTTTAAGATTAGATACAGTTATTTCATCATTAATTAATACCAGCAGAAAGAAAACAGAAGAATTGTTAAGTAATAAATTAGTTTTAGTTAACTATAGTATTAACAATAAAAAAGATTATCTATTAAAAGATAATGATATTATTAGTATTAGAAAATATGGCAAATACCTTTTTAAAGGCCTTATTAATACAACTAAAAAAGGTAAATATCTAATTAAAATATTAAAATATAAATAAAACAAAACATCAAGAAAAATGTTTTGTTTTTCGTCTTTCAGTCCTTAAGTTATTTACTTAAGTTCTCATAATTCTAATAAAATAATATCATTTTTTATATGAATTGTAAAGCTTTTTTGTTTTCATAAAAGCAATATAAAAAGACTATTTTTATTTTCTATTATTTCTTATATACCCTTTTAATTTCAACAAAGTAGTTGTCCTTAAGTAAATAACTTAAGGACACATTTGGAGGGCAATATGAAACGAGTAAAAAATAAAAATATGATGGTGTTAATAGTAATTGTTATAGTAACGTTAACAAGTAGTATAGGGTATAGCGCTTTACAGTCAAATTTAAAAGTAACAGCTGATTTAAATGTCTTAAAAGACTATATACCAGATGGGACACTATATGATATGATGCATCATATATCAGAAATGGATAATGCAAGTAGTAAATATGTAAGTAATCCTAGTGGAGTAGAT
>CANRJK010000004.1 GCA_947630955.1 uncultured Bacilli bacterium
TAGATGATATTTTAGCAAATAAGACTGCTGCTGGTGAAGTTGTTGAGCGTTGTTCATCAGTTGTTAAAGAATTAGTTGAAAATAGTATTGACGCCAAGGCTTCGGATATAAAGATAGAGCTTATAGAATCAGGCGTTAAAGAAATTAAAGTTACCGATAATGGTAATGGTATGGATAGTGAAGATGCTGTTAATTGTTTTTCACGTCATGCTACTAGTAAGATTCATGATGAAGATGATTTATATCATATTTCTACTTTAGGGTTCCGTGGTGAAGCTCTAGCAAGTATTGCTAGTGTCTCAAAAGTTGAACTTACAACATCTTTAGGAAGTGTTGGTACTAAAGTTTTAATACATGGTGGAAAAATTATTAGTACTGAAAAAAGTGATGCTAGAAAAGGTACTATTATTAAGGTAAATGATCTTTTTTATAATACGCCAGCCCGTTTAAAGCATTTAAAAAGTTTATATACTGAATTAGCAAATGTAACAGATTATATAAATAAATTAGCTTTATCACATCCTGAAATACGTTTTACGTTAGCTAATGATGGTAAAGTTATATTTAAAACGGATGGTTCTAATAATCTATTAAAAGTTATAAATGCCATATATGGCTTAAGTGTGACAAAGAAAATGATTGCTATTGAAGGAGAAAACGATGACTATCAAATCTCAGGTTACATTTCTTTACCTGAAATTCATCGCTCTAACCGTAATGGTATTGTAACACTTGTTAATGGAAGAAATGTTCGTAATACTGAGTTAAACCATTATATTAATGAAGCATATCACTCATATAAACCAGATAATAGGTATCCTGTTGTAGTTTTAAATATTTCCGTTGACACAGGGCTAGTTGATGTTAATATTCATCCTACAAAAATGGATATTAAGTTTGGAAAACAGGAAAATTTGAATAATTTAGTATTTGAAACTATTAGGAATAATTTAAAGAAGAAAACACTGATTCCCCATATTGAAGAGGTTAGCCTACCAAAGCCTAAAATCACACTACCAACTTTAAATTTTGATGATCCAAAAGAAGAAGTGAGCGAAGTTTTAACTATTAATGATGATTTAATCGAACCACCACTTGTTAAAGAGGAAGAAGTTACCTATGAAGTTCATGAAGATGTAAAAGAGAAAATGCCAATGATGTATCCTGTGGGATTAGTTCATGGGACTTATATTATTTGTCAAAATGAAAAAGGTATGTATATTATTGACCAACATGCCGCTAAAGAAAGAATTAATTATGAGTTAGTTAAGGAAAAATTAATGCATAAAAAAAAGGAAAATATTTCTATGTTAATTCCTTTAACACTTGAATATACAAATAGTGATTTTATAATCTTAAAAGAAAATTTTGAATTATTAGAAGATATGAATTTTGTAATAGAAGAATTTGGAGTTAATTCTATTATTGTTAAAGCTCATCCTGTTTGGTTACCAAAAGGAAACGAAAATGAAGCAATAAAAAAAATAATCGATGTCGTTTTACAAAAAGAGAAGAATTTTGATTTGGTAAGATTTTATGATAATGTTTCAGCTACAGTTGCATGTAAAATGAGTATAAAAGCTAATACTAATATTACTCTAGATGAAATGAAGCAATTAATAGATGATTTAAGAAATTGTGACAATCCATTTAATTGTCCGCATGGAAGACCTACTACTATCTATTATACTAAAAGTGATTTAGAAAAAATGTTTAAAAGAAGTGGTTTTTAAATATATATTTGGTATAATAGTTATAGGTAATATAATTTGATAAAGAAAGGAAGATTTTATAATGGATGAAATTTTAATGGATGCAGAAATACAAATGCAATCAGCAATTGAAAATATGGAAAAAAGATTTGTTAATATTCGAGCAGGACGTGCTAATCCAGCAATGCTTGATGGAGTAATGGTTAGTTATTATGGTAGTGATACGCCATTAAAACAGCTAGCAACTATTTCTATACCAGAAGCTCGTCAATTATCTATTAAACCTTTTGATCGTAGTTCTATTGGTGCAATAGAAAAAGCTATTTTAGCAGCTAATATCGGGATAACTCCAAATAATAATGGTGATGTAATTATTTTAAATATTCCAGCTTTAACCGAAGATACTAGACGTGAATATGTAAAACAAGCTAAAGGTTATGCTGAGGATTGTAAAATTGTTTTAAGAAATATTCGTCAAGATACAAACAAAGATATTAATAAATTAGAATTACCTGAAGATAATCTTAAACAAGGAGAAGAAGAAGTCCAAAAATTAATTAATAAGTATAATAAAATAGTTGATGAAAAATTTAAAAAGAAAGAAGAAGAATTAATGACAGTTTAATTCTTCTTTTGCTTTTTTTCTAAATAAATGGTAGAATATGGGCATTTGAGGTGAGATGATATGATTGATTTATCAAGTTTTGAATTATTAAAAAATGATGTTTTTTATCGTAGTTATCCTATTTTAGAATATTTAAGAAGACCTAATTTAGATGATTTAGATTATCAAGCTATTATGGCTACGATTATGGATGCGCTTGTTTCTAAAAAATTAATTGATCCCCAAACACAATTTCTTGACATGAAAAATTTATGTATAACTAATGTTAAAGATGATGCCACTTATAGTTATCAAAAAACACCATTTGTTATGGGCATACCATTATGGATTAAAGAGGAATCTCGTAAATATTGTCCAGCAATAACTGGCTTTACTCCTATTTCTTTTTTCATTAGTAAAACACCATCAATTGTTCATTTTTGTGTTTATGATGTTAATACAGCTCTTAGCATCGTTTTTGATGAATTTACATTCTTACTTTGTGATTATGATTCACCAACACGAATTGGTCAAAGGGCCAAAGATCGTCCTTTTTTAGAAGCTAAAATTGAAGGTGTTCCTTACTTATTTGATTTATTAACTAAAAGGGGTATTTAAAATGGATGAATTTATAAAAAGATATAATTTAATAATAAAAAATAGTATTAGTAATAAAGATTTTGGACATAAAGAGAAAAAACAATATGAAAAAGATAAAGAAAATCATCCAGAAAAATTTAGTTTATTTCTTTTAGCTACTTTACCTATTCTTAAGACACTAAAAGATTCTAAAGAAGAATACATATATGAATTAAAACAAAGCTATATTATGTATCCTGAAGCTTTTGACGATGCCCTAAAAATGGGTTCTGAGTTTGAAAAAAATCTCGATAATAAAATGTTTTATATGAGGAAAAGATAAATTTCTTTTTATTGTATATAAAGCTTATATTTGGTATAATTATAATGGTGATGAACATTGGAAGAGAAAGAAATCAAAAAGAAGATTAATTATAAAAAATTAAATGATATTTTAAAATTATCACATAAAGTTTTGAAGGTATTTTATGTTTTAATTTTTATTGTTTGTGTTTATGTTGTTCTTAAAATTTGCCAAGAATTAAAAGTTTTAAATTTTATTTTAGATATATTACGTATTTTAATTCCACTATTTATTGGCATAATAATTGCTTGGTTATTTAACCCATTTGTTTCTTTTTTAGAAAAGAAAGGAATAAAACGGGTATTTGGAGTAATTATCGTTTATATTTTATTAATTGGTATAATTGCTTTACTAGTTGGATCTATTTTACCGCTTTTATATGATCAAATTATTAGTTTTGCTCACACTATACCAAATTTAGTAGCGTCCTTAGAAGATTTATTAAATAGTTTTATTAATAAATTTAATCATATCGATGTTATTGATATTGAAGCCGTTAAAAGTAATATTATTGGGCAATTAGATAAGATTGGTAAAAACATATCTTCTTCTTTACCAGCCTATACAATTAATGGTATTAAAACTTTATTTTCTGGTCTTTCTAGTTTTATAATTGGTTTAGTAATTGGGTTCTTCTTATTACTTCGCTCAAATGGTGTTGGTGATACTTTAATAGGCTTTGCTCCTAAAAAATGGCGTCAAGATGCCTATAAATTAGCTGAAACTATTAATGTTTCATTACGTAATTATGTTTTAGGTGTTATTATTGATGCTTGTGTTATTTTCTTTATTTGTACTTTAGCCTTTAGCTTAATTGGCTTAAAAGCTCCTTTACTTTTTGCCGCTTTTTGCGCTATTACAAATGTTATACCTTATGTTGGACCTTATATTGGCGCCGTACCAGCTTTAATTGTTGGTTTTTCGGTAAGTCCTACTGTTGGTATTTTAACCCTAGCTGCTATTGTTATTATTCAATTTATTGAAGGAAACTTTTTACAAGAATATATTATGAGTAAAACAACTAAATTGCATCCTGTTACAATCATTACTGGTTTATTAATTTTTGGTTATTATTGGGGAATATTAGGTATGGTTGTATCAACACCAATTATTTCAATTATTAAACAATTATGGCTATTTTTTGATGATAAATATGACTTCTTTAACTTAAGAGGTGAGGTAAGTGAATAAAATAGTCGCAATTGATGGCCCAGCCGGTAGTGGTAAAGGAACTATTGCTTCTGTGATTGCTGATAGGTGTCATTTAGTTAATATTGACACCGGCGCTACTTATCGTTGTTTAGCTTTAGCTACGTTAAAAAACAATATTGAAATAACTAATCAAAAAGAAATTATCAAATTATGTTCTAAAATTAAAATCGATATTGATGCTGAAAATAAAGTCTATTTGAATGGTGAAGAAGTAACAGAAGCCATTCGCAGTGAAGATGTTACGAAAATAGTTTCAAATATTTCTAGTATTCCTGAAGTTCGAAATATAATGGTTGCTTTGCAAAGAAAGATGGCAGAAGGAAAAGATGTTATCATGGAAGGTCGTGACATAACTACAGTAGTATTTCCTAACGCACAATATAAATTTTATTTAGATGCTGATCTTAATGAGCGTGCGAAAAGAAGATATAAACAGAATCAAGAAAAGGGCATTACTATGTCCTTTGAAGATATTTTAGATAATATTAAAAAAAGAGATTATAATGATATGCATAAAAAAGTAGGTGCTTTAATCAAAGCTGAAGATGCTATTTATATTGACACAACTAATATGACAATTGAACAAGTTGTCTTGAAAATAATAAAAATAATTGAAGGTGATTAAAATTGAACTTAAAAGATTTATATATAGATTTTTTTGTAAGTAAAGGTCATAAACAAATTCCAAGTGCTCCTGTCGTTCCTGAAAATGATCCATCAGTATTATTTAATACAGCTGGTATGCAACCATTAATTCCTTATTTAATGGGACAAGAACACCCATATGGAAAACGTTTATGTGACTATCAAAAATGCATTAGAACTATTGATTTAGATGCAGTTGGCGATACAACACATCATACTTTTTTCGAAATGCTTGGTAATTGGAGTTTGGGAGATTATTTCAAAGATGAATCAATAGCTTGGAGCTATGAGTTCTTGACAGATTGCTTAAAGATTCCTGTAAATCGTTTAGCTTTTACGGTTTTTGCCGGTAATGGTGACATTCCATTTGATGAAGTAAGCTATAATAAATGGTTAAGTTTAGGCATAAAAAAAGAACGTATCGCTAAAACTGTTGATGATAATTTTTGGATTGCTGGCGATATCGGACCATGTGGGGGAGATACTGAAATTTTTTATTGGCGTAGTGAAGAAGAAGTTCCTGATAAATTTGACCCTAAAGATGAACGTTGGGTAGAAATTTGGAATAATGTTTTTATGCAATATAATAAAGACCAAGATGGTAAAATAACAGAATTACCAAAGAAAAACGTTGATACTGGAATGGGTGTTGAGCGAACAACGGCTATCTTGGAAGGTGTTAATGATAATTACTTATCAAGTATTTGGAAAGATGTTATCGATTTAATATGTGAGATATCTAATCTTCCATATGAAGGTAATGAATTAAGTATGCGTATTATAGCCGATCACTTAAGAACAGCTGTTTTTATCGCAGCTGATCCTGCTGGAATTAAACCTAGTAATACTGATCAAGGTTATATTTTAAGACGTTTAATTAGAAGGGCTATTCGTCACGCTAAAAGATTAAATATTGATATTAATAGCAACTGGGATGAGTTAATAGCTAAAAAGTTACTAAATAAATATAAAGAATATTATAAAGAATTAGAATATAATTATGATTTAGTTTTAGATGTCTTAAAAAATGAGAAAATAAAATTTAACCGAACATTAGAAAAAGGATTAAAAGTTTTTGAAAAAACAGTAAAAAATAATGCTAATATTGATGCTGATGCCGCTTTTCATTTATATGATACTTATGGATTTCCAATTGAACTGACAGTTGAACTTGCAACTGAACGTGGTCTTAAAGTTGATACCAAAGGGTTCGAACAAAAATTTAAAGAACATCAAGCTTTATCACGAACAGCTTCAGCTGGTAAATTTAAAGGTGGTTTGGCTGGTAATGGTGAAATAGAAACTAAATATCATACCGCTACTCATTTACTTAATGCCGCTTTAAAATTAGTCGTAGGTCCTGATGTTCATCAAAAAGGCTCAAATATTACATCTGAGCGTATGCGTTTTGATTTTAGTTGTGATCATAAATTAACTGACGAAGAAAAACAAAAAACAGAACAATTAGTTAATCAATGGATTACAGATGGATTAGACGTCACAGTTAAACAAATGCCAAAGGAAGAAGCTATTAAATCAGGGGCTGAATGTATGTTTATTGAAAAATATCCTGATATTGTAACTGTTTATAGTATTGGTGATATTTCTAAAGAATTATTAGGTGTATTTAAAATAAAAAAAGAAGAAGCTAGTAGTGCTGGGGTTCGCCGCATCAAAGCTATCTTAAAGTGATAGGAAAAATTATGAATTATCAATTAAAAATGGAGTCTATTATCGAAAACCTCGGTTCTGAAAGGCCAACTTTATTGTTGCATGCTTGTTGTGCACCATGCAGTTCTTATGTCCTAGAGTACTTAACTAAATTTTTTAAAATAACTATTTTTTACTATAATCCTAATATCTATCCTGAAAAAGAATATAATAGAAGATTAAATGAATTAAAAACTTTTTTAAAAAAGCAATCATATGATACTAATATCACATTAATAGAAGAAAAGTACAATAAAGATGATTATGATAAAGCTATTTTAGGTTTAGAAACACTAGGAGAGAAAAGCAAAAGATGCTATGCTTGTTATAAATTTCGTTTAGAAAAAGCTGTTATATATGCTAAAGAACATAATTTTGACTATTTTACGACTACTTTATCAATTAGTCCATATAAAGTGAGTGATTGGATTAATGAAATAGGAAGCGAATTCGAGAAAAAATATATGGTTAATTATTTATATGCTGATTTTAAGAAAAAAAATGGTTATAAAAGATCTTTAGAGTTATCTTCAAAATTTAATTTATATCGTCAAGATTATTGTGGTTGTAAATATTCAATGGAAGCTAAAAAAAGAGTAGGTAATGAATAGTTCATTCTTACTCTTTTTCCATTAAGGTATTTAATTTGTCATAAGTATTTTTTAGATTTATTTCATATTTACTCGTTGTTTTAGGTTCATAATATTTTCTTCCTTTTATAGCATCCGGTAAATATTGTTGTTTAACAAAAGCATGAGGATAATCATGAGGATATTTATAGCCAATAGCAGAAGTTTTAATATGATTAGGAACACTACCAGTACTACCTTTTCTAATATCATTTAATGCATTGTCTAAAGCTGTTTTAGCGCTATTAGATTTAGGAGATAAAGCCAGATCAATAACCATGACAGCTAAAGGAATACGAGCTTCAGGAAGGCCTAATCTTTCACAGGTATTAATTACAGCATCGACTCTAGGACCCATACTAGGGTTTGCTAAACCAATATCTTCGTATGCAATAACAGACATTCTGCGATAAATAATATCTAAATCTTCAGCTTCGATAAGACGAGCTAGATAGTGTAGAGCTGCATTTACATCAGAACCTCTAATACTTTTTTGAAAAGCACTAATAACATCATAATGCCCATCTTCATTTTTATCATAAAGCATAATAGGTTTGTTATTAACTTGTTCAACTACTTCTTTAGTTACTTTAAAATCATCAGTTGAGTAATAAGCCATTTCTAATAAATTATAGGCATTACGTAAATCACCACTAGACATCATCGCAATCAATTCTATGGTTTTTTTATCTATTTTTATACCTTTTAAATATTCACTTTTGCTAGCTTTTTTTAAACCTTCAATAATATCTTCATTAGTTAATAGTTTTAATTCAAAAATTTGACATCTGCTTCTAATCGCAGGATTTATTTTATGATATGGGTTAGAGGTAGTCATACCAATAAGTGTAATTAAACCACTCTCTAAATAGGGAAGTAATAAATCTTGTTTATCTTTATTTAGACGGTGAATTTCATCCATTATAACTACTAAACCATTATACATTTTAGCTTCTTCTATAACAATATCAAAGTCTTTTTTGTTGTTAATAGTTGCATTTAAACTACGACATTTTAAATTTAATTCATTAGTAATAGCTAAAGCAATACTTGTTTTACCAACACCAGGAGGACCATACAAAATCATCGAAAATATTTTTTTATTTTTAATTAAATTACTTAAAATTTTATTTTTACCTAGTAAATGTTGTTGTCCTAAAATATCTTTACTGCATGTAGGACGCATCTTAATAGCTAGAGGTTCATTCATGTTATCACCATCCTTATTTTATCATATTTTGACTAATTATTTACAAGAAACTAGAGAAATGTTATACTTATAGTAGAGGAAATATAAAAGTGATTGTCATGAAAGAAGAAATTGATTTATTTGCTAATTATTTGTTAATTGATAAAAAATATAGTTCTAATACTATTGAATCATATAAAAGAGATTTATATAAAATGGATAATTTTTTACATAAAAAAATTCGTTTTGTGACAGAACAAGATATAAAAAATTATTTAAAAGATATTAACGATAATCATGAAAGTAAAAAAACAGTAGCGCGTAATATATCTGCGTTGCGCTCTTTTTATAAATTTTTAATGATTGAAAAGATCGTAAGCAGTAATCCTATGGAAAATATAGAATTACCTAAACTGAATAAATCATTACCAAAAACACTAGATGAACAAGATATTGATAAATTATTAGATATAAATTTAATTGATGCATTTAGTTATCGTAATAAAGCTATGTTAGAACTTATGTATGCGACAGGTCTTCGCGTAACTGAACTAGTTAACTTAAAAATTCATGACATTGACGATAAAATGGATTTGTTAAGAACGATGGGAAAGGGGAGTAAAGAACGAATTATTCCCATTGGTGATTATGCATTATATTATTTAAAAAAATATCTTTATGAATATCGTGATAGCATGTTAAAAAAAGAATATAATGATTATTTATTTTTAAATAATCATGGTCAAAAAATGACGCGACAAGGTTTTTTTAAAATTCTTCAAAAAATAGCAAAAGAGAAGGGGATAAAAAAAGATATTTCACCACATACTTTAAGGCATACATTCGCAACTCATCTTTTAAACCATGGTGCTGATTTAAGAAGTATTCAGGAATTATTAGGTCATAGTGATATAGCAACCACACAAATATATACGCATGTTTCTAATCAAAAATTAAGACAAAATTATGATAACTATCATCCACATAGTAATTGAAAAGAGGGGAATTTATGAAAATAGTAGATATAAATAAAGAAATATTTAGAGAATATGATATTCGTGGTGTTTATGGAAAGGATTTAGATATAAATGTTGCTTATACAATTGGTAAAAGTTTTGGAACATATATAAAACATCAAGGTCATGATACTGTTATTGTAGGCAATGATAATAGAGAATCGGGTCCAGTTTTATCAAATGGATTAATTAAAGGATTGACAGAAGCTGGCGCTAATGTTATTAATCTAGGATTGGTTACAACGCCCATGTATTATTACGCCAAAAAGAAAAATAAAATTGATACAGGTATTATGATAACTGCAAGTCATAATCCAAGGGAATATAATGGTTTTAAAATATCATTTAATCTTAAAGGTAATGCTTGTGGTCAGGATATTTTTGATTTTAGAGATTTTACAGCTTTAAAACAATTTGACCAAGGTCATGGTAAAATAACGACTTTAGATATTCGAAAAGACTACCTTGATTTAGTTAAAAATAGTATTAATTTAGGTCAAAGAAAAGTAAAAGTTGTCTATGACTGTGGAAATGGTACAGGTTCAATAATTATCAAAGATATTTTGGATATGTTTGATATTGACTACGAATTATTATACTGTGAGTCAGACCCTACTTTTCCAAATCATCATCCTGATCCTTGCGTTCATGAAAATATGAAAGACTTGAGCAATAAAGTTAAAAAATTAGGTTTTGATTTAGGAATTGGTATAGATGGTGATGCTGACCGCGTAGGATTGGTCGATGAAAATGGTAATATTATAAGTAGTGATTTGATAATGTTAATTGTTTATCGCCATCTAAAAGATAAAATGAAAAATAAAAAAGCTATTTATGACGTTAAATGTTCTAAAACGCTAATTGATGAAATTGAAAAATTAGGCTTAGAAGGTAAGATGAATAGAACTGGTAATTCTTATATGAATTTAGCAGTTAATGATGGACACTATGATTTTGGTGGTGAGTATTCCGGACACTTATGGTTTACAGATAAATGGCCAGGTTTTGATGATGGAATATATGCCGGTTTAAGAATTATTGAAATATTATCACACACCGATAAAAATTTATCTGGTTTACTCGATAATATAAATCATTATTATTCAACCGAAGAATTAAAATTTAAAGCTGCTGATGATATTAAATTTGATATAATCAGTAAAGTTAAAGATTATTGTGAGCAAAAGGATTATAAAATTATCGATGTCGATGGCGTTCGTGTAACATTTGATGATGGTTGGGCTTTAATTAGAGCCTCTAATACTGGTCCAAATATTACTGTTCGTTTTGAAGCTAAAAGTGAAGCTAGATTGACTGAAATTCAAAAAGAATTTACTGATTTATTAAATAATTATTTAAAATAGAAGAATATTTGTTCTTCTATTTTTATATGATATATTGGTGAACTTATAATGAACTTTATGGCTTTATTGATGACTACAATGGCTGGAATATCAACGATAATAGGTTTTTTTGCTATATACGTAAAAACTAAAGGAAACAATATCATACCTTATTCATTAGGTTTTTCAGCTGGAGTAATGATAATTATTTCGGTTATAGATTTACTACCAGAATCCCTTAATTTTTTTAAACTTAAATTCCCTTTTAGTTATAGTATCTTTTTCAGTATCTTTTTTATGATAATTGGAATATCGATTGCCTTATCATGTAATAGTATAATCAAAAAAGATCATAAAGATAATCTATATCGTATTGGTATTTTATCATTAATTACTTTAATACTTCATAATATCCCTGAAGGAATTATAACATATTTAACAACGACCATTGAATTTAAAATGGGATTATTACTTAGTTTATCAATCGCAGCTCACAATATACCTGAAGGAATTTGTATTGCTATTCCTATCTATTATAGTACTAAAAGTAAATCTAAAACCTTTTTCATGGTACTAGTTAGTGCTTTATCAGAGTTAGTGGGAGCGATTTTTTCAGCCATTTTTCTAGAAAAATATATTTCCAATACAGTAATTGGTGTCTTATTATCATTAGTATCTGGAATAATGCTAACACTAGCTCTTACTGAAATTTTAAAAGAAGCTAAAAAATATTCAGTAAATAAAACATTAAAAGCTTTAATTATTGGTATTACTTTAGCTTTCTTATCACATTTACTATTATAGTTATATATGTTAAAATTAATATATGAAAAATGTAATAAATTGGAATAAACAAAATTATCAAAAACTTATAAAATATCTTTATGATAACAGTGATAAAAAATACAAACAATTTCAATCTGGTTTAGCAATTAATAATGATTATTTAATAGGCGTTTCTGTTCCTAAATTAAAAAAAATAGCAAAAGAAATTGCTAAAACTGATTATCAAAAATTTATATATTATAATACGCATCAAACATATGAAGAAATTTTACTACATGGTCTTATTTTAGGGTATATTAAAATTGATTTTTCTATCCTTAAAAAATTATTTGACGATTATATTACCTATATAGATAATTGGGCGTTATGTGATATTGTTGTTACAAATTTACATATTTGGAAGAAAAATCTAAATGAAGGATTAATATTTATAAAAAAATGCCTAGAAAATAACAATCAATGGCATAAAAGGGTAGGGTATGTTTTATTATTAAATTACTATATTTTACCAGAATACATAGATAATATTTATTTATTCTGCGATGAAAATACGAGTGATGATTACTATGTAAAAATGGCCATAGCTTGGTTAATATCTTATTGTTATATTAAATATCCTAAACAGACTTTAAATTATATTAAAAACAATAAACTAGATAACTGGATACATAATAAAGCTATCCAAAAAATAAGAGAATCTAAACAAGTTTCCTTGAGTAAGAAAGATGAATTAATAAAATATAGACGATAACGATGAAAGGGGAAGATATATTATATAATAAAGTTTAAAAACAAATAAAAATAGTTAGATTTAAGAGTTAATTATAATTTATCTCTTTTTTATCTTTTGATAGAAGTTAACATAATATACATTATAGGAATTTTATATTATATAATTAATATGAGTTTTTCTAGAAAAATATTAAGCATATTAATACATTAAATAATTGTTTTTAAATAACTCTAATATCCCCTTTTTTGAAATACCTAATATTAGATAAAATAATAAATAATTTAACAAAGATCTTTTATATATAAATTTAGATAGTTTATTACACATTATCTTAAATATTATTCGAACAGATATTGTATTATCTTTTTAAAGTTTAATTTCCCCTCTTATCATTACTAATTATTGAAATAAAAAAGGGGACTTAAATAAAAAATATTTAAAATAAAAGAATTGAGATGAATAATTAATCACTAATTTAATTGTCGATGCACGAGAAGACGCTTAATATTTTTTATTAGGTTATTATATATTACTTATTAAGGGTTAAGATAGTTTATTATTGATGTAAGATTAATTTAACTACTATTATAAAAGCGATAAAAATAGTCAAAATCTCCCCTTTTGATTAAAAAAAAATAATAGGGGATTTAGTCATAAAAAAAGTTGTACTAGTTACCAACTTTTCTTGATTGAATTTCTGCAATTTTTTCCAAAACTTCTGTAGCGTTTTCAGGATTAATTTCTGTATATCCAAGTTCTTTGAGTGCTAAAACTTTGAAATTATTTAGCTCTAAAGTTCTACTAAGTTTTTCTTCTCTTTTTTGTTCAATTTGATTTGTGAATCTTTTATGACATTCAGCTAATTTAGTTTTAGAGGCTCCCCCACTGTTATACAAAACGAAAGCAGAATACATAATACTTTCAAAGATAAATTGTTCTTCTTCGTTAAAAACAAATTCTAAAGGTTTTACAAAGCCTGTTTCCTTTGCAACATATCCAAGTATATATTTTAATTCTTTGGATGTATCAATAGATTGAATAAAATGGTATAAATATTCAACTGTATTATGACCGTCATCATCATCAGGATCTTCTAGCTTTTCTTTTAATAAATCAATGATACTCAACAGCAATTCTTGTTCTTTTTTACCTAAGCCTGATAATAAGAAGTTAGATGAATCAATACCAGGTAGTGTATCATTATCACTACAAATGCTATTTAATCGCATTTCTACTTCGTTAATATAATCGGTATCAATTTTAATATCATCTAGTTCATCAGATGATTTAATTCCTAATAAATTTAAAAGTAAAACTTTTTTATCTTTTGGCCACTTATTAATATCTTCTAATTCCAAATAATTATAAATCATTTGTCTTGACACACCTAAAAATTTAGCAAGTTTGACTTTGGAGATGCCTAATTCTTTTAATATGTTATCTAGTCTTTCCATTTTCTACACCCTCCTATTATCATTATATCATTACCTTGTCAAATGTCAAGCGTAAAGTAATGTTAAATAGAGAATAAATTTTACATATCTAATTATGCCTTAAATCAAGATCAACATTAACTACTTTTATTTTGATATTCTTCATTTGTTTAAGTGTTCCAATAATTTTTTGTTGAACTTTTTTAGCCTTTTTTAATGTTATATCACCATCAAGACCAATAACTAAATGTACTTTGTAATATCGACCATATTTAATTAATTCAATTTTATATATTTCAAAATTACCTAAACCTGTTAATTCCGCTTTAATACTATCATTTAATTGTTCATTTAAATCAACTGTTCCTAGTAAATTTAAAATATTATTTTTTATAAGTTGCCATGAAGTTCTAAAAATCATTATAGATATAATTAAACTAGCAACAACATCACAATATCTAAAGACAAATATTTTATCACTAAATTGTAATAAAATGACTGCAATTGTAACTAAAATAGTTGATATTAAATCAATAGTTGATTCTTCAATACCTTTAGTTAACGGTTGGCTTTTTATTTTTTTATTACTAATTTTAAGAAAAGTAATCATAATAATTTTAATTGTTATCGCAATTAATAAGATTATAAGAATCGTTTTATCAGGTATTTCATAATCACTAATAAAACTATTATATAATAAAATACTTGAAACGATAACCATTAAAAGACCAATAAATAAATTAGTTAAATACTCAACTCTACCAAACCCAAAAGGGTGAAATTTATTAGGCCTTTTTCCAGCTAATTTTGATCCAACGATGGCAATAATATCGGTAACAAAGTCACAGAAAGTATAAATACTATCTGTAATTAAGGAATTAACACCAAAAGTAATTCCCCCTATCATTTTTATGCTAGAAACAATAAAGTTAAAAATAGAGCCAATAAAGATTGTTTTTCGTTCTTCTTTCATAAAACACCTTCTATTATTACTATTATTTTATCACATTTTATTAATATAAAACAAAAAAAGGGAATTTTCCCTATAAATACCACAATTTTTGATTGTTTTTACGAACTTCTTTAATAATTCCCCCACCAATACATTTCTCGCCGTCATATAAAACACAAGCTTGACCTGGCGTAACAGCTTTAACTCCTTGAGGATATTTAACAAGAATTTCTTTATCATTTATGTATTCTAGTGTTACATCATTATCGTTTTGTCGGTAACGGAATTTCGCACTACATTTAGTTGGCCTCTCATCACAATTAAAATTAATTGTATCGATAAGACAAGCATCACTAATTAAATAATCTGTATTGCCATAAGATATATATAAAATATTTTTATTTAAATCTTTACCAACTACAAACATTCTTTCTTTTGAACCACCAATATTAAGTCCACGTCGTTGTCCAATTGTATAATACATTAAACCTATATGTTTACCAATAATTTTATTATTATCAATATCAACGATATCGCCTGGTGTGTTGGGTAAATAATTTTTTAAAAAATTAGTAAAATTTCTTTCGCCAATAAAGCATATTCCAGTGGAATCTTTTTTATCAGCTGTAATTAATTCATTATCTTGTGCAATACGTCTTACTTCGGTTTTATTCAAATTACCAATAGGAAATAATACATTTTCAAGCTGCTTTCTACTAACTTGTGATAAAAAATAAGTTTGATCTTTGTCTTGATCTTTAGCTCTTAATAATTGATTATTTTTGATTCTAGCATAATGTCCAGTCGCAATATAATCACAACCTAATTCTTGAGCTTTTTTAACAAACATATCAAATTTAATATATTTATTACACATAACATCAGGGTTTGGGGTTCTCCCCTTTTTTAACTCATCTAAGAAATAAGTAAATACATAATCCCAATATTCTTTAACAAAATCAACCCGATAAAGAGGGATATCTAGTTTTTCGCATACTTTTTTAGCATCGTTGTAATCTTGCTCTTGAGGACATATATTATTATTTAAATCAGGGTTTCCTAAATAATCACCATTAATACTAGTATCCCAATTTCGCATAAATAGACCGATTACTTCATAACCTTGTTCTTTTAATAAGATAGCAGCTACACTACTATCAACTCCCCCACTCATCCCAATTACAACTTTTTTCATATTACCACCAAGTATATTATAACATAACCAATACTTTTTTCAATAATATTGGCATAATATAAGTTTCATATACACTACTTAATATCAATAGCAAAATTGCTACAGAAAAAACTAATAAATAACGATTAGTAATATTTTTAAAATTTAAATTTTTTTTATGTATGATAGCCTCAATGATATATGATGATAATTTAATAGAATATACACCTAAATAAAGATAAATAACCAAATTTAAAATTTGATGTGGCATATTATATATAAATCCTAAAAGAATTCCTTTAGTCTTATATTTCATAATAAAACTAGTCATCGTAAAACTAAGTAAAAAAGATTTAATAAATAAGATAAAAATAACAATTGGAACACCAATGATAGATATTCCTAATAACCAAATTCCTAAAGCATATAATAAATTAATAATAAGATTATTTGATATTTCTGTTTTGAAGTTTAATTTTTCAAAATTAGAAATAAAATTATTTAAAGAAGTAAAGACGGTTTGCTTATCTTCATTACTTAAAACAGTCATAAAAACACTACCAGTAATAATACCTATAATACATATAATTATTAAAAATATTAATATCTTTTTATCTACGTTTAATAGTTTGTCCATTATTTTTTTCATTATTTCACCTACTTAATTATATTTAATTAATCTAATAATATTCCAATTTTTTTAAATATATATTATAATTATGGTGAGGTGTCTTATGAAAAATATAATCAAGAAAATAATTATTATTTTGCTAGTGGTAGGTATGCTTGGAACAATGATTATCATACCAGCTATGTCATTATCATAAAAAAACAGTTAATTATTAATAACTGTTTTTTATTAGTCATTTTCATAACTTAACAAGCGTAAATAGCGTTCATATTTTTCGCTAATATCAATTAAATAATCTTTTTTTCTAACATTTTCATACCAATCTTTAGGAATTTTATTTGTACCATAATATATACCAGCTATAGCACCAGCTAGGGCTCCGATAGCTGAAGTATCACCACCAATATTAGTTGTAGCGATGATACAATCTTTATAGTTATCTGATTTAATAAAACACCATAAAACGCATTCTAAAGTATCAACAACAAAACTGGATGATTTTATTTCATCAATATCTAACTCATATATATTACCTACTAAAATACGAGAGAAAAATTTTAATGTATTATTACTAAACATTGAATAGTCAATTGTTTTTATTTTTTTTATAGCTGCATATTTATTATTACCATTGAGTAAAAATAATAGATAATGAACATATATATAACATGCACAGATAGATATTTCATGGCGATGAGTAATTGAACACAATTTTTTTATTGCATCATAAGTTTTTTCTTTGCTTTCTTTATTAGCATGAAAATAATAGATTAATGGTAACATCATTTTTAAAGAACTATTTCCGTTATCGTTAATTGAACTTTCACCACAATCATAAGCTTTATGTTCACGTTGCGTAAAGCGTATTAAAGATTTTAAAGTTGTTTTACCTATACCAAAAGATTCATTTACAGCACAAAACTTATTACTTGTAAACCAACTAACACAATTTTCAGCTATATAATCATAATTTAATCCTTTTTTTGTAATAGCGCTAGTTACAGCTAACATAAGTGATGTACTATCACCCCATGTTCCCTTTGGTAACCCTTTTTTTATACATGGACCCATTTTTAATACTGGATGTTCCAACAAGTAATTACGATCTTGATTTTTAGTAATAGTTCCTAAAGCATCAGCAATAGCGCAACCAATTATTCCTTCTTTTACTCTATACATATATCAAACCTCTATCTAATTAATTACACTATAATTATTATAATACATTTTTAGCTATTTTAATATAATAAACTTTCTTGAGTACAAAAAAACATCAAACGATGTCTTTTCATAATTATTTTGTGGCGTCAGTAAATAAATATTTGCCATCAGAATTTTTAGTAAACTTGTAAGTATATTTACTAAATTTATTTTTATTTTCAATATCGATTACATAAAATTGTTCATCAGATAAAGAAGCAATTTCCGTTTCTTTATTTACGTTATTGTAAACTTTTTTACCATCAATAAATCCAGAATATACAATAGCGTAGTAAAGGTTCCCATCATATTTTATATCTTCGATAAAAGAAATAATTTTAGGTTGTTCACTAGAACAATTTTCTTTAACATAATATATTTTCTTATCAGCATCATATATAAAGCTTGGACAAACGCCAACCACATTATTATAACTAACATTAGATGTATTAAATGTATCATTCATTTTAGTTTCAACATCTTGAATATTAAGATATGATGTTACATCTTCAATCTTTTTCTTTTTTAAATCTTCTTTTTCACTATCAGTTAAATCAATGTTGTTTTCTAGGCTAAAACTACTAATTAAACCATATAGTAAAATATCTTCATTGTTATAATCACTAGCTTTAAAACTATCTTTTTTATATAATTCAATAGTCTTTGGTAAAGAAGTTAAAGCGATAACTTGACTAGTAATAGAATTAATTATATTTTCATCTTTTACAGAACTTAAATTATCTGTTGAAGATGTAGTTTTTCCGCAACCAGTAACTAAAACAATAATTAAAAATATAAATGCAAAATTTTTAAACTTATTCATCATTTACCCTCTTTTCTACTTTATACACTAATCATAACATAAAGCGAATAGAAAAGCAATTATTTTTTTAAAATCATAGGATCGTCATCAATCATATTTTTAAGTATTCTTTTAAATAAATCACTATTTATTTCATCATCTAAATCAACAGTATCATCAAAAAAAGTTCTTAAATCACCAGTGCTTTTTTCTGGATGAAAACCAATCATAGTAGCATTTGGATAATGTTTCTTATAGTATGGAATTTCATTAAAAGCAACACTTAAAACAATAACTGGTGCTTGCCCATTATATAAGTCTGCAACCGCAGTTGCTAAAATGGTTGACGTATATCCACTAAAACCATGATCCGTAAAACCAACACTTTTAATCATGTTACCATCATCACAACTATCAATTAAGTTTAAATTTTGTTGGAAAACTTCATAATCAGTTAATTGATATAAAGAAGATTGGCTAGCTAACTGATCATCATTAGTTAATCGAATAGGAATAATAACGTTATATTCGTCTTGCAATTTTTGTAAAAAATTTATTTTTTGTGTATTTTCTTTACCACTTATAATAACTATTTTTAATCTATTCATAAATAAACCTCCTAAACGTACTTTATTTTATCACTATTTATTAAAAAAATATAGTGTTAAATTAGAAAAAACATTATATTCATTATAACATTATACTTACTAATTGTCGAGTTTAAAGTTCAATAAAAAGGATGAATTAATCATCCTTTTTTTCGGCTTCTTCTAACATATTAGTAATGAGAATTCCATATCCTCTTTTTGGATCATCTACCACTACATGTGTTACAGCTCCAACAATATATTCATTTTGAATTATTGGTGAGCCACTCATACCTTGAACTATTCCACCTACTTCTAATAATTTGGGATCAACAACTCTAAACATTATATTTTTAATAGTATCGTCAGCATCAACTTTCAAAATCTCAATTTCATATTTTTCTACTTTATTATCTTCCAACTCAGTTAACATATATGCAGTACCTAATTTTATGTCTTTTTTTGTTCCTACTTTATACAATTTAGTCGTATCTATATCTTCAATATAATCTCCAAATAGTCCTTTATCAGTATTACTATCAATATCACCCATGATTTCATTATTATCAATCGAAGCATTTTTTTCACCAGGACTACCATCGTCACTACGTTTTATATCTACTATCTTAGACTCATATATATTACCACCATTACTATCGATAATATTTCCATTAGCAGAATTAATTATTTCATGTCCTAAAGCTCCAAAAATATTAGAGTTTGGATCAATAAAAGTTAATGTACCAATACCAGCTATGGTATCTTTTAAGTATAATCCAGTTTTACCATTTGTTATTTTTAAATCACCATTTTTTAATTTACCATTTCTAATGTAACCTATATTAACAGTATCACTACTATTATTAGAAATAGCTTCGGTGAAACTTTCAATATCGATATTATTTTGATTATTAACTGAGACAATAATATCCCCTTTTTGAATAAACTGATTAGAATTATCGTAATTACCCATAACAATAATACCATCGCTTTTTAATTTAATCCCAATATTCGCACCACTCGCTACTATATAATCAGAATAGGCATAAGTATAAATTGGTATAGTTAAAAGAAGCATTAAAAATAAAGGTTTAAAATGCTTAAACATAACTCTCCTTTTATAGGTTACATAATTAGTATGAATATGCTTTTTTATTTTATACTAACTAAAAATAATATTGCTTTAACACAATATTATTTTATTTTTTTACATTTTTAACTAATTTAGCCTGAACAACAATACGATTTCCTTTATAATCTTTACAAGTTGATAAAGTTAAAAATTTATCTTTAGTTGTAACTTTAGTATTAAAGTTATAAATACTTCTTGATAACATTTTATTTATCCATTTTGAGAATGAAGCTTCGTTTTCAAAATTATGAGTTAAATAATAAGCCTCAGCTGGAACAACATAAATGGAAAAAATTTTCCATAAAGTATTATTTGTTGGGGTTGCCAATTTTATAATATGATTATCAGCATTTTTATACCAAGATGGTGATAGCGTTTTTTCTAGACTTCCAAACATAACTTGATCAGTACGGCCATGACCATAAATAACCGTGTTGCGTTTGAAATTTTTAAAGTCTGAACGATAATCACCATAAATCCAGCCAGCAACATTAGATTTACGATTGAAAGAGTGATTTAGATAAAAACTATTATCGCTACTTTGAACAACAGGATAATTAACATTTGTGTTGTTAACATATATCCAAGCTACTGTATCCTTATTAGTAGCTTTTAATTTAGTAAAATTAACATTAACCATTGGAACATTTATGTAATTCCAATAATCATCGCCATATTTATTTTTCTTCGTTACTTTTGGGGCGGTTTTATCATCAGCTACCGTATATTTTTCTTCTGGTTCTGATGGTGTTGGTTGCTCAGTTTCAGTTTCTTCTGGTTCTACTAGTGCTTCTTCAATAATATTATCTATTTCATTCTGTGTTTCTTCACCAGTTTTCTTCCACTCTTTTAACATTCCAAGACAACTAACAAACCCAATAACACAAACAACAATAATAACCATATAAATATTTAAAATACGATTATTAAATAAAAAGTCGATTGGAGATTTACGATGAGCTTCATTTGATTTTTTTATACTTTCATAAACGATATCTTTGTTACTTTTATTATCTAACCAGTTTTGTGAAAGAAAAACATCATTAGCTTTTTCTTCATTTGATCGAAGTAAATCATTCAAAGTTGTTTTACGATACTTACCATTTAGTTTTTTTATGGTATTAGTTACTTCAAACATTGCTTTTTTATCAAAGATAAAACGAGCATTACTATCAGTCATTTGTTTAATATAAGGATCATTGATAATTTTTTCGAATTGATAAATTATTTCTAAAATTTCATCTGAATCTGTAATATTACCTGTTCTAATTTTATAATTAACAGTATTTACAAAAGTATCCAAAATAACTTTGGTATTAAAAGTAGAAGCATTTTGATATTTAGGAAAAAGATGAACTAATTTTTCTAGCGAAACATATGTTACACGATCATGAACAATATTTTGCTTTAAATAAATTATCTTTTTACTATCAACAGCTACAAAGAAAGAAAAAACATTATCAGTAAATTGAATACTTTTTATCATTACACATTCTTCTTTTTGATAAATAATTGCCTTCTTCATCATGATCCTCCTTATTTAATAATTGTACCATAAAAAGGGAATAAAAAAAAGAGCAAAAGCTCTTTCTAAGCATGTTGTTTATTTAATTTAAAGATACTGAATCCAGCTAAAGCTACTGTTCCAATTAAGCCAGCAACAATAAGCGTTAAATTCATATCAGCTGTAACTGGAATTGGTGAATTGTACATAACAACCGTTTTTTCAACGCCACCATCAGCTTTTACTTCAAATTCGATAACTTCATCACTAATACCATAACCAGCAGGTGATTTTGTTTCAATTAAAACATATTTACCTTCTTTTAAATCACTTAAATAGTGAGGTGAAGTTGTAGAAATCCACTCATCAATAACTTTTCCAGTTGCATCTTTAACAACTAATTTAGCACCTGGTAATTCTTTTTTAGTAGTAACATCTTGTTTACTTATCTTAATTAAAGTATTATCAGGAATTGGTGTATTATACATAACAACTGGTTTTTCAATACCACCATCTTTTTCAACGGTAAATGTAACTGTTTCAGTTGATAATAAATAACCTTCTGGAGCAATAGTCTCACTTAATGTATATTTACCTGGTGTTAATGTTTGAATGTAGTGAGGTGAAGTTGTAGAATCCCATTCATCTACTACTTTACCAAGTGCATCTTTTAAAACTAAGTGAGCACCAGCTAATTCAGCTTTTGTAGTAATATCTTGTTTGCTTATCTTTACTTTGGTTGGATTTTTTGAGTTAACTACTTTAACATCAATAGTTTGACCTGCTTTTGTTGTTACATTAATATTTGAAGATTTAATATATCCAGCAGGAGCAGATTCCTCAATAACAGTATAAGTACCTAATGCTAAATTATTAATAACATAAGGGTTATTTGAATCAGTAGTTGTCCAAGTTGCAACTACATTACCAGCTGAGTTTTTAACTGTTAATTTAACACCAGCTAATTTAACTTCCGTACCTGTTGAATTATCTACTTTTGTTATTCTTAAAGAACCTTTTGGAACAACGTTTGTAGAAGTTTCAGCTGATACTGGAACTGATGAATTATACATCAAAGCAACATTTTGAACACTAGCACTACCAGCTGTATAACGATATATTTTTTTCATTGTACCAGCTGATGATACTTTGACTTTCATTGTAACACTAGAAGTTACTTTACTTACAGGAACAGAAACATAAAATTTCTTACCTAAATTAAGTTTAACACCACTATCTTTTTGTGAACCATCAACAACAATCTTTGTTCCTGCTGGGGCATTTACTAAAGAAACAGTAGCACTACTATAACCTTGTCCTCCTAATGTCATTGTATTACTTACATAAGATTTTCCATCACTAGATAATTTCATAGAACCACCACTAGTAACTGAAATCTTTGGTGTAGAAATATTATAAGTTCTTGCTTTATTATATAACTTAATTGCACCACTACCAAGATGTCCATTAGCGTTTAGACTACTTGTTTTTAATGTTCCTTGAGCTAACCAAATAGCTAACTGTGTAACATAATATTTTTCATCATCAGAATAACCACTACCAATGACACTTGTATTCCATACGCCACCATATCCATTATTTAATATGTAAATTAAACTTGGAGTAGTAACTTCTCCATCTAATTTTAATTTTGATTTTTCAGCTGGTGCACTTAAAACTTTGTTAAGGCAATAAGCTATTCTTGTTCCTGCTGATGTATCAACGTATTTAAATGATGTACCTGCTCCAATGTACTTATCGACACCATTTAAAACTCTTTTATGGAAAGTAACAGTTTGATCAACGGCCGAAACATTACTTATGCTTACAATGGCTAAGAAAGTTATCAAAAATAAACTAAATATTTTTTTTATCTTTTTCATCATAAATCTCCTCCACATCAATACAACGATAATACCACAAAAATCCTTATTTGTCAATGTAACACAAAAGTTACAAGCTAACAACCATTTATGATATTTCTAATCTTCAACTTTAAAATCTTCTTCTTGACCTTCTTCATTGATAATTTTATTAACTTGTTTTTCAATATTTTTTAATTTATCATCACATTCTTTAACTAATTTCATCGCTTTAGTATATTTTTCAATTGATTCATCTAGATTAATTTCACCTGATTCTAACTCGTTAATAATTTTTTCTAGTTCTTTAATCTTATCTTCAAATTTTATCTCTTTTTCTTTGCTCATTACGTTTCTCCTCTACTATATTAATGATTTTCGCATCAATTTTCCCATCGATTAACTGAATTTTAATATCATCATTCTTTTTTAACTTAGTTACAGAATTAAGAATTTTGTCATTAGTATCTAAAGTAATACTATAACCCCTTTTTAAAACATGAATTGGACTTACTAACTCTAATTTTTCAATCAACGAATTTAAATAAGTTATTTTCTCTTTATAAAGTAATTTAGGATTATTTAAAATATAACTATTTTTTAAATAATCTATTTTTTTATGATAATTATCTAATTTATTAGTTACTAGATTAGATAATTTATCGATGATAACATCTAGTTTTTGTTTTTTATTATCATACATAATCATCGGACTTTTAATAACAAAAGATCCTTTTAACGAATCTAAAACAAGTCTTTGATAATTTATATTTTTTTGAATAGCTTCCTTAGATCTTATTTTAAGTTGTTCTAAATAAGTTATTAAATCACTTAAATTAGGAACAGCTAACTCAGCTGCCCCAGTTGGAGTTGGAGCTCTTAAGTCAGCTACAAAATCAGCTATTGTGAAATCAATTTCATGACCAACAGCGCTAATGATTGGAATTTTCGAATTAAAAATAGCACGGGCAACTATTTCTTCATTAAAAGCCCATAAATCTTCAATCGAACCACCACCACGACCAACAATTAAAACATCCAAATTATATGCTTGAGCCTGATTAATTTTCGATACAATATCGCAAGCTGCATATTCGCCTTGAACTAAACAAGGAAATAAATAAGTTTCACATATCGGATAGCGTCTTTTAATAGTTGAAATAATATCTTTAATGGCTGCTCCAGTTTTGGCAGTTACAATCCCAATTCGGTTGGGATATCTAGGAATTGGTTTTTTATATTTTTTATCAAACAATCCTTGTTTTTCTAAATCAGCTTTTAGTTTTTCATAAGCTAAGTATAAATTACCTAACCCATCTTCTTGCATATCTTCAACATAAATTTGATAACTACCCGTTGCCTCATAAACACTAATTCGTCCAGTAACCAAAACTTTAGCACCATCTACTGGTACAAAATTTAATTTTTTTGCATAACTAGAAAACATTATAGCGCTAATACGGCTATTTTCATCTTTTAAAGAAAAATACAAATGCCCAGTTGTATGTCCTTTAAAATTAGATATTTCCCCTTTTAAAAAAACAGTTCTTAAATGTTCATTACGATCAAATTGATTTTTTAGATATCTATTTATAACAGAAACGGTTAAATATTTATTCGAATTATTCATTATCTTCCTTTTCATGATAAATTTTATCTAAAACACCATTAATCATTTTTCGAACATCATCATCACTATAAAGCTTAGCTAAATCAACTGCCTCATTAATAGCCACAATATCTGGTGTATCCGTATATAAAAGCTCATATATTCCTAAACGTAAAATAGCTTGGTCAGTAAATCCTAAACGATCAATTGTCCATTTATTTAAAAAAGTATTAGCTTTTGCATCTATTTGTTCTATATGCGTTGTTACACCATAAACACAATCTTTTACAAAATCATTATCGATATCTAACACTTCTTTTATAATATCATCAACATCATAAGCAATTCGATTATTTTTATATACGTTAATTTGATATAAGATTGTCATAATTTTTTTTCTTAATTCACTACGAGTCATCTGTTTCACATAACCACCACCATCATTTTATCATAAACAAGGGAAAAGTTAAAGATTCTTATAAACAAAAAAATTTGATTTTAATTCAAATTTTTTCTACTTTAAAATAGCATTTAAACTATTTCTAATACTTTCTAACTCAACGAATTTTTTATTTCGAATTTTACGATCACGGTCTAAAGTTTTAATTAATTTATATACCATCCAAATAAAAGAAACCAAAATAAAGATAATACCTAAAACATAATCATTAGTCACAAGTAAGTATATACCAATACAAAGAATAACAAAGGCAAAAACAAGTGTAATTAAGATAGTCATGTTATTATGATATTCATTTTCTAATGTTGTTATTTTTGTTTTCAAATAATCAATTTGTTCTTGTTTTGTCATCTTTAGTTTATCCATTTGATCAACGATATTATTATAAACTATTTCATTTTTATTTTTTTCATCACCACTAATAGCGATATTTAAGATATCTTTTTCCATAAAACCTCCCACGAATAATGCTATTCTAACACAAAATCTTTAATTTGTATAGATTATTCTGTAATAAATTTAGATAAAAAAGAAAAGGCTTTAGTTAAAATATTACTCATAACATTGCTTACGGTATAAGAAAATTTTTTACCCGTATCAGCTATTTTATTATTATAATCAGTCTTTTCTTCCTGAATATAATCTTCAACATCAACTTTTTTCCCATCTTTAACATCCTGTTCAAATTTTAAAATTTGATCTTGAGTTAAAGTCATTTTCTTATAGTTTTGATATTCATAATATCCAGATACACTAGAAAAATATAATGTTAAATAAGTAATTAGTAATAAACTAAAAAGAATTTTTAAAATATTATTTTTTTTCATATAAATATTCTCCTATAATTTTTGTAATAAGACCAATCGTATTATTTACTTCATCATATGTATTATAATTACCACCTAGTTCAATAAGAATAATATTACTACTTAAATTTTGATTATAAATGCCATTAACATTTTTACCACTTTTTAAGATTACACCTCTAGTTAAAGTAGGATATTTCTTTTTAATTAAATTATTTAAAGTGGTTGCTAAATTATAATTTACTTTGTATTTAGCGTGTTCCATCCCAACTACAAACATAATCTTGGCATATTGCTTATTACCTATTTTTACTGTTGAGACATTTTTAGGTACGGCATCACGATGTAAATCAATTAATAAATCTAATTTATTTTTAGCTAAAGCATCTTGAACATAAAATTTACTAGCATAATAACTATAATTATAACTAATATTATTTGCTCGCATAAATTCTGTAATATCTCTTTGTTCAACTAAAACATCAACTTTATATTTACTAAATGCTTCTTTCATAGATTTAGCTGCATCTAAAACCGTTTTTTGACCAACATATCCTTCTTGTTGGTGTGTATTATATATATAAATTAAAGGTTTACTTTTTTGATTATTATTAATATAAGTATATTTTAAATTATTTTCTTTAGAGGGTTTAGTCGAAGGTTCTTGATAATAAGTAAGCATATAACTAGGATGATTAAGTGTTAAACTAGTTACATATTTTTTATAATCATGTAGTTTATTATGACTAAAACTTAATTTTAAAAGAGGAGTTGTAC
The DNA here is from genome assembly GCA_947630955.1 of uncultured Bacilli bacterium. Lineage (GTDB taxonomy): Bacteria > Bacillota_I > Bacilli_A > RF39 > UBA660 > UBA5578. The sequence continues at coordinate 27,452 of CANRJK010000004.1, forward strand.
TTACTAATAACAGACATAATTTAATAATTATGTAAGATATGATTATTATAATTAAGTATTTAATAAAAATATCATGACGTAATTTTTTCTTAGATTTAAAATGTTTAGGCATATTTATATCACCATACTAGTTATATAATATAATCTTTAAAAAATATGTCAAAAAAACTATATATTAAGCATATATAGTCTCATCATCTTCTTCTTTAAGTAAAAGATTTATTAATTCATTCATATTGTTTATTTTACCATGGGAATATTTACTTAAATCTTCACTACTATTTTCTAAAATATAGCCATTATATTGTTCCATCAATTCTAAATCACTAATGTTTTTTCCAATAATGTAAATATCTTCTTTCTTTAAATTATAGTGCTGTTCTAAATATTCAAGAGCATTTTTTTTACTAACTTCAACATCAACAATATTAATCCACTGCCTACTCACTTGTCCATGAATACTAGGATATTTTAAAACAAGATTACTTAAAGTCATTTCAGCTTTTACCTCGTTATAATAATGCGCTACAATACCATTCGCACAACAATCAGTCTTTTGAACATAACCATGACTTGTATCAATAAAAGATTCTAAAATATTATTGTCATCTTTTAAAATATTCATAATTGGTCTTACAATATCCTCTTTTAAATCTTTGCGATAAACAATATTAAAATAGCGATCAAAAATAACAGCTCCACTATTACAAATATAATAACCAATATCAAGGTTTAAAAAAGATATTTTATCAACGACATAATTAATTGGTTTATCAGTCGCAACAATGAATAAATTACCACGAGCTATAAAATTTCTTATATTACTTATTAAACCTGTATTAAGTCTTAAATTATCATCAATATCACTAACCAACACTTTCATATAATCACGTACCTAATCAGTAGAAATATTAATTAATTTCTAATTGATTAATCCCTTTCTATTTATATTTTCTATTGTTAATTATTAAATTAGCTAACTAGTTAAAAAATAAGAAATAAGGTCACCTAAATTGTGAAAAGTATCTATAACTAAATAAAACTTATCTTTTAACCAATTATATTTAGCTTTACTACATTCAACTACGACTAAATAATTATTTTTATTTTGTTTACAAACAATATTAGTTTCATATCTTCTAAATTTTTTAGCAATTAGTTCAGCATTAATATAATCAGAACTACCATAAATATATATTTTTTTGTTGCAAATACAAATACTATTACTAGCTATATATTTATAATAATCAAATACATTGTTTAAATTAATAATTAAATAATCAATTGACTTCTTTTTAAATAAAGTACGAAACTTTTTAATTTTGACTGATTGACCAGTTTCAGTTTTAATACGTTTTTTACGAGCAAAAAATCCCCTTTTTTCTGGTCTATTTAACTCATATAAACCTATCTTTTTATTTTTCTTTAAACTACTAATAATTTTACTATTATCAACACCAATACACAAAACATTACCACTAAAATGAAAAATATCGTTTAATAATTCTTTCATAAACACCTACTTAACTATATCATTAATGATGTAACTTGTACATAATAACCCAGCCGTAGCCGGAACAAAGGAATTAGAAGGAATGGTATCTATTTGTTTAATAACTTTTTCTTCGTCACTACAAACAACAAAAATATCTTCTTTTATCTTGTTATCTTTAACAAACTTTCTTAATTTTTTTGCTACTGGATCATATGATGTATCTTTTAATTTCATAATTTTTAATCTATCTGGATGAAGTTTATTCCCTGTTCCCATACAACTAATAAGTTTTATCTTATTTTTCGTACAATAGCTTATTAGGGCTTGTTTAGTCTTAATGGTATCACAACAGTCAATAACGTAATCAATCTTCTTAACAAATAAAGAAGGAAGATTTTCTTCATTAATATATTTAGTTATTTTATTTACTATTAAATTAGGATTGATATCTTTAAGGCGCTTTTCAAAAGCATCAGTTTTAAATTGACCTATATTTTTTGTAGTAGCAATTATTTGTCGATTTAAATTAGATATATCGATACGATCTGCATCAACAATAGTTACTTCTTTGATACCAGAGCGAACAATACTTTCTAAAGCGTAACCTCCTACACCACCAAGACCTAAAACTAAAACATGTAAATTTTTAATTAATTTTATTTTATCATTAACTAATAACTCTAAACGATCTGTCACATTATCATCCTTAATATCATTATCAAATATATTTTATCACATGCTAATACAAAAAAACAAGTAAGATTATCCTTACTTATTTTTCAAATTGAGAATTATATAATTTTGCATAAAAACCTTTTTTAGCAATTAATTCATCATGAGTACCTTGTTCTACAATATTTCCTTCTTGCATAACTAAGATCAAATCAGCATTTTTAATAGTTGATAAACGATGCGCAATAATGAATGATGTCTTACCAATTGTTAACTTATCCATTGCTTTTTGAACTAATTCTTCAGTTCTAGTATCAACGTTACTTGTTGCTTCATCTAAAATTAAAAATGGAGCATCTTTTAACATACCACGAGCAATAGTTATCAATTGTTTTTGGCCTTGGCTGACTGAATCATTATCACTTATACTAGATTTTATACCACCTGGTAACGTTTTAATAAAGTGATCTATTCCAACTGTTTTACATGCTTTTTCAATTTCTTCATCTGATACATTTTGACTATTAAATTTTAAATTATCATAAATTGAACCATCAAATAACCAAGTATCTTGTAAAACCATGACAAACAGGTCGTGAACATTTTCACGTGTTAGCTGCTTAGTTGAAACACCATCGATTAAAATATCACCATCATTTATTTCATAAAATTTCATAAGTAAATTAACCATTGTTGTTTTCCCTGCTCCTGTAGGACCTACAATGGCTACTTTTGCGCCTGGTTTAACTTTAACATTAAAATCTTTGATGATTGTCTTAGAACTATCATAACCAAATTTAACATGTTTAAATTCAATTGAACCTTTAGCTTTATCACGTGGTAAAAGAGTTGTTAAATCATCTTCTTTTTTCATCTGTTTTTCACCTAAAAACTCAAAGACACGCTCTGAAGCAGCAGCTGTTGATTGTAATGAGGTCATAGCTTGAGCTATTTGTGATAAAGGATTAGTAAATAGACGTACATAGATCATAAACGCTACAATTACGCCAAAAGATATTACATTGTTTGAAGTTAAAATAGCTCCAACAATACATACGGCAACATAACCAAAATTACCAACAAAAGCCATAAATGGTTGCATCAATCCTGATAAGAACTGACTCATACGATTACAAGTATATAAATTATTGTTTAACTTATCAAATTCTTCACGAGCCAGAGCTTCACCATTATAAGCTTTAACAATATTATGTCCCGAATATATTTCCTCAATATGACTATTTAATTTTCCTAATTCTTCTTGACGTCTAATAAAATATTTTTGTGATTTACCTAAAATAATACCCATAAAAATAAAACCAGCTAAACTAGCTATAATAGCTGTTATAGCCATAATCCAATTAGTTACAAACATCATTATTATAGAACCGACAAACAAAGTAATACTTGTAACTAAAGTAGATAAACTCTGATTCATACTTTGACCAATTAAATCAACATCATTAGTAATTCTAGATAAAACATCTCCTGTTTCATGTTTATCGAAATAAGAAAGAGGTAACTTATTAATTTTATTAGTAATACGACTTCTTAAATTTTTAGCAAAGTTATTAGAAACACTAGTCATTGATAGTGACTGAATATAGTTAAAAATAGCACTAACAATATAAATAGTTGCTAAAAGCAAAGCTATCTTTTTAACTTTTTCTAAATTCATCTCAGGTTTTATCTCATTATAAATAGATTTAGGTAATTTATCTAAACTAACTAATAATTCATCTTCCTTACCTTTACTAGTTAACATTTCTTGAAAAGTCATTTTATCTTCCATCGGAATATCTGGGTTTGCCATTATCTGTTTTATTTTTGTTTCACTAATATTAGGTTTTAAACCATCAGTAACTATATCTGTTAAATCAGATAATTTATTAGGCGCAATTAATGACAAAATAGCACTAATCATCGCTAAAGTTAAAGATAAAGTAAGAAGAAAACGCCAAGGAGATAAGTTAGCAAATAATTGTTTTATAGCTGTTTTAAAATTTTTGGATTTTTCAAAATTACGTCTAGGCATTTTCTAACTCCTCCTTTGATAATTGTGATAAGGCTATTTCCTTATAAATATCACAGTTTTTCATTAACTGTTTATGATTACCAATTCCAACGCATTCACCACGATCTAAAACAACAATCTTATCAGCATTTAAAATTGTACCAATACGTTGCGCAACAATCAAAATCGTCGCATCTTTAGTATATTTTTTTAATTCTTTTCGAAGTGTTGCATCTGTTTGATAATCTAAAGCACTAAAAGAATCATCGAAAATATATATTTCAGGATCACGAGCAATAGCTCTTGCAATCGCTAAACGTTGCTTTTGCCCGCCAGAAATATTAGTTCCTCCACGAGCTATGTGGGCATTGTATTGTTTATCCATTTTAGTTACAAAATCAGTTCCTTGAGCAACTTCAATTGCTTCTTTTATTTTTTGACTACTAATTTTCTTTCGCCCATTATCACCATAAGCGACATTATCAGAAACAGTGCCATCAAACATGAAAGCCTTTTGTGATACATAACCTAATTTATTATGTAAAGCCTTTAATTTATAATCTTTGACATTGACGCCATCAATTAAAATTTCCCCATCAGTAACATCATAAAAACGTGGAACTAAATTTATCAAAGTACTTTTACCACTACCTGTTGAACCAATAAAAGCTATCGTTTCGCCTTTTGAAACTTTAAAAGAAATATTTTTTATCAAATAAGCATCAGCATCAGGGTACTTAAAAGATACATTTTTAAATTCAACGGTTCCCTTTTCACCTTCAAGTCCCTCTTCCTTAGTACCATCAACAATAGTTGATTTTGTATCTAATACTTCAGAAATACGACTAGCTGAGACTTGCGCTCTTGGAAAAATCATAAAAATCATTGCTAACATTAAAAATGACATAATTACTTGCATCGCATAACTAGAGAAAACGACCATATTACTGAATAAATTTAATTTATCAACCATACCAGCTTCATTAATTAAAATAGCGCCAATAAAATAAATACCAAGTGTTAAAAAGTGCATGACTAAATACATAATTGGATTTAAAGTCGCAAAACATCTTTGATTAAATAATTGGGTATCAGTTAACTCATTATTGGCCTTTTCAAATCTATCTGTTTGATATTCTTCAGCATTAAAAGCTCTAATTACTCTAATACCAGTTAAATTTTCACGTGTTAAACTATTTATCTTATCGATAAGTTTTTGAACTTTTTTAAATCTTGGTAAAACAATAACCATAATAATGCTAACAGTACCAAGTAAAATAACAACTCCAATCCCTGTTAAAATACTCCACTGAATATTTTTACCAATAATCTTGCATATTGCCCAAATAGCCATAATTGGAGCTTTAATAAGAAGTTGTAGGCCCATTGAAAGTAACATTTCAACTTGCGTAACATCATTTGAAGTACGAGTTATTAAGCTACTAGTTGAAAATTTCTTAATTTGTTCCATTCCAAAATCTTCAACAGCATCAAAGATTTCTTTACGCAAACTTCTTGAGAAAGAAGAACCAACTAAAGATGCAAAATAACCAACGACAACAGCTGATAATAAACTACCAATCGCACATAATAACATATAAAAACCTTGCGTTAAAATATCTGTTATATCACTACCACTTGTTTGAACTAATCGTGTTATCTCACTCATATAATCAGGTAACTTTAAATCTAACCATACCTGAAAAAAGATTAATAAAAAACATATAAAAATGTAAATAACGTCTTTAAAACTTAATTTTTTAAATAACTTTAACATAATTACCTCCTTATTTATAAATACCTTTTCGAACAATATTAATTTGTTTGTTAAATTTTGTTTTAACTAAATCTAAATCTAGATTTAAAATATAATATTCAGCTAAACAATGAATTAAAATATTAGTTAATAAATCAAGAATATTAATTAAATCTTTACCAAACTCATCATTAAACTTTTCTTCAAAGATTTTGTATAATTCATCATTCTCACCACATAAAGAAACCTTAAAGACTTTATTTTCAATATTGTGATTTAAACCTATAAAAAATTTTTTCAATAAATCTTTGTGATAACCAGCAACACCATATTCGATAATTGATAGAAAAATATTTTGATAAATACCTATTAAGTCATTATCGTTTTTAAGAATAATATTACTAATAAAGTCCAATAAAATATTATGATATTTTCTAAAGATATATAAATATAAATCTTCTTTATCATTAAAATAAAGATAAAAACTACCTCGCGGCATATCAATACCTTGAATTATTCGATTAATTGATATTTGATCATAAGTATATTTTGAAAATTCTTCTAAAGCTGCTTGTTCTAA
>CANRJK010000005.1 GCA_947630955.1 uncultured Bacilli bacterium
ATCTTGTAAGATAACTGTTCGTAATGGCTATAATTATACTAAAAATTATATTTATATCTTAGAGGTTAGTAAAAAGATTGATATTATCATTCAAGAGTTAAGTCTAGATACTAATATTCCTAAAGCTTACATTATCGATGATGACGTTTCTAAGCGAGCTTATCTTAGGGGTCTTTTTATTGCGTGTGGGAGTGTTAATGACCCTAAGAAGTCTCGTTATCATTTGGAATTTTTTGTTGATGATGAAAAGTATGCGCTTTTTATAAAAGATTTACTAAATGAGTATTATTTAAATAGTAAAGTTATCAAACGTGAAAGTAAATATATGATATATGTTAAAGAAGCTGAAAAAATTGGTGACTTTTTAAGAATGATAAACGCTACTAATGCACTGTTTTATTTTGAAGATATTAGAATATATCGCGATCATAAAAACATGACTAATCGTCTTAATAATTGTGAACAAGCCAATGTTGATAAAATTATTGAAACAGCAACGTTGCAAATTAAAGATATTGAAACAATAAAACAAGAAGGTGGATTAGAACTTTTAAGTGATAAAGAACAGATTGTTGCTTCTTATCGTCTTAAATATCCTGAGGCATCACTTACAGAACTTAGTCAGATAATTAGTATTGAAACAGGTAGTAAATTGACAAAGTCAGGTTTATATCATAGATTTAATAAAATAACTGATTTGGCAAAGAAAATAAGACAAAAAAGGGAAAATGACTAGTAGTCATTTTTTTAGTATTAACTTTTGCTTTTAATTGTGAAATAAAATAATTTATAGTATAATAATAATGGATTGGAGAAACTATGGAAAGTTTATTTAAAAATTTAAATGATACAATTAAAGCATATAAAAAAGTCATTATTATAAGTCATTGTAATCCTGATTTGGACGCTTTGGGATCTAGTTTAGGGTTAAGTTGTATTCTTAATAATTTTCAAAAGGAAAATTATATATTTTTAGATACTCAAAATGAAAATAATAATTCTTCTGTTAAACAAGCTTTATCACTAGTTCCTGATTTTAATTTCATTAATCAAAAAAATTATAAAAAGAAAATCGATAAAAATACTTTGTTAATTGTTTTAGATACTCATCAAAAAGCTCGTCTTGAGTATCCCCAAATAATTGATGAATGTGATAATATTGTTGTTTTAGATCACCACATTAAAATGGATAATTATATCAAAAATACGGATATCTTTTATATTGATTCTTCTTTATCTAGTGTGGTTGAGTTGATAGCTTTTTATAGTAAATTTTTAAATGTTAGTATTAGTCCTGTTGTTTCATCTATCATGTTAGCTGGTATGGAAATTGACACTAATGGTTTTAATATTAAAATAACTGAAAAAGCCTTTGAAGCTGCTTCTTATTTAGTATCTTTAGGAGCCGATCCAATTATTAAACAAATTTTATTAAAAGAGACAAAAGATGAGTTTTTAAGACGAGCTGACTTTATCAAAAGTAGTTATATTTATCTTAAGAAATTTGCCATCTGTTTGTTAGACGCTAATGAAACCACTAAAGAAGAATTAGCTGAAATATCTGAGGAGTTGCTTAATTTTGAAGGTGTTGAAGCTAGTTTTACGATTGGACAATTGAATAAAAAATTGGTTGGTATTAGCGCTAGAAGTATAGGTAATTTAGATGTCTGTGAAATAATGAAACGTTTAGGTGGTGGCGGACATACTAATAACGCTGCTGTCCAGATTGAAAATACAACAATTAAGGCTTTAGAAAAAGCTTTAAAGAAAGTGTTGGGTGAATAAATGAAAATAATTTTATTGAAAGATGTAAAAAAGCAAGGTAAAAAAGGAGATATAATTAACGTTGCTGATGGTTATGGTAATTTTTTAATTAAAACAGGTGAAGCTGTTATTGCTTCTAAGCAAGGTGTTGACCGTTTAAATAAAGAGAAAGAACAACAAAGGAAAGCTTTGGAAAATTTGATTGAAAGTTGTAATAAAATAAAACAAAAACTAGAGAAAGAACATCTTAAATTTAAAGTTAAAACAGGTGTATCTGACCGTGTTTTTGGTAGTGTTAGTGCTAAACAAATTGCCTTAGCCTTACAAGAGTTAGGATATGATATTGATAAAAAGCAAATAACAATAAAAAATCCTTTAACATCTTTGGGATATCATAATGTAGAAGTTGAACTTCATAAAAGCGTAATTGCACAAATCAAAGTTGAATTAGTGAATTAGAGGTGATCTTATGCCTGATAAAACCATCCCTCATAATACGGATGCTGAACAATCGGTATTAGGCTCAATGTTTTTAACAAAAAAAGCTTTACAAAAAGCTTTAGAAGGTCTTACTAGTGAAGATTTTTATTTAGATTCACATAGTAAAATTTTTGAGTGCATAAAAGCTATTGACGATAAAAAAATACCTGTTGATTTAACAACAGTGACAGAGGAATTAAGTAATCGAAACTGGTTAGTTCAGGTTGGAAATATTGATTATCTAGCAGAAATGATTAATAATGTTCCAACTACAGCTAATATTGATGAATATATAAAAATAGTTTCTGAAAAAGCACTACTAAGAAGACTTATTGATGAAGCAACTTCAATTGTAAAAGATAGTTATAGTGTTGGGAGAGATATTGGGGACTTTTTATATGAAGCTGGTAAAAAAATATCAGATGTATCACAAGGTTTAAAGACAACAGAGTTTAAACCTATACAAGATGTTTTAGTAAAAACGCAATCAGATTTAGAGTTTTTAGCTGCTAATAAAAATGAGATAACAGGGATTCCAACTGGTTTTTATGACCTAGATAAAATTACTTCTGGATTTCATCCTCATCAATTAATTATTATAGCTGCTCGTCCAGGTATGGGTAAAACAGCTATTGCTCTTAATATGGTTACTAATATGGCTGTTCAAGCTAAAAAGTCAGTTGCTGTTTTTAATATGGAGATGGGAGCTGAACAGCTTGTTACAAGAATGTTATCATCAGTAGGCCAAATAACTGGTGATAAATTAAAAACGGGTAATTTAGAACATAATGATTGGAAGAAAATTAATGAGGCAATTAGTCGTCTTTCTGATACACGTATTTTTATTGATGATAATGCGGGACAAACAGTATCAGAAATTAGAGCGAAGTGTAGGCGTTTAAAAAACTCTCCTTCAGGTTTGGATGTTGTAATTATCGATTATTTGACTTTGATTCAAAGCGCTAATAAAGGTGGTTCTAATGGTCAAAACCGTCAACAAGAAGTAGCTGATATATCACGTGCTTTAAAAACGATGGCTATGGAGTTAGAAATTCCAGTTATAGCTTTATCACAATTATCACGTGGTATTGAACAACGAACTGATAAAAAACCAATGCTTAGTGATTTGCGTGAATCAGGAGCTATTGAACAAGATGCTGATTTAGTAGCGTTTTTACATTGTAATGATGAAGAAAAGGAGAAAGAGGATAGTTTAATGGAACTTGTTATTCGTAAACATCGTAATGGTCCTTTAAAAGATATTCCTCTAATTTTTCAAAGAGCTACTAGTACTTTTGTTAATGTGGCTAATAGTAATGTTGAAGAAATATAGGTGATTTATGAAAAATTTATTTATTTATATAGCTATTTTTCTATGTGGTATTGGTGTCTTTTTTCTTCAATTTGGTTATAGTAAAAAGAAACAACCATACACTTTTTATCAAGTCTATTTAGATAATGAAAAAATAGGTGTTATTAATTCTAAAGAAGACTTAGAAAAATATATATCTAGACAAGGTGATCTTATTCAAAATCAAGTTCTTGAATATCAAAATGAGATTGCTATTATTAATTCTGTGGATACAATAATGAAGCAATTTATTAACAAAAAAAATTCTTTATATAAAGACTATGTAATGTTAAATAACTTAAAAAATACTTATAATAATTTAACGACAATAGTTGATGAAGATGGATATGTTTTAGAAAATCAATATGATTCTTTGAGAAAAATATATAATAATCTACCTAAAGATTATAAGGAAGGTATTTATCTTAATGACAAACAACTTGTTAATTATAATCTTTTAAAAGATAAGATTGATAATAAAATAAAACAGATAGATACTAGTATTGTTAATTATTTATATAATAATCGTAATAATTTAAATATAACTAGTACCCAAAATAGTCATTTAGAAGAATTTGTTGATACTAAATTATTTGATAAAAATTATAGCGACTATATAAAAATGCTTAGTTATGTAGGAGAAAATGAAATTTATGTTCATACTAATGATATTTATGAACCTTTAGGTATAAGTATAAAAAAGATAACTACTTATGATAAAGAACACATGACATCTGAATCAGTATATAAAAAAATTGTTGAAAAAAAACCTTGTACAATTGAGGGATATCAATTTCGTATTAAAGCTGATAGTAGTAATAATAAAGGTAATTTAACGGCTAAGACAGTAATAGGTGCAATGTCAGTAACTGATTACCAAGATATAAGTGATAAAAAGACTAATGATATTATTATCTATGTTACAGACAAAGAAGTTTTTAATGACGCTATTGATGAAGTTATATCTGTTTTTATTGGCAATGATAAGTATGAAGCTTATAAGAAAAAAAGTCAAAAAGAAATAACTGATACCGGTTCTGTTATTGATAATATTTATTTAAAAGATGATATAACTATCAAGAAGACTAATATATCTGTTAAAGAAAAAATATATAGTGATTCATCATCTTTAGCAAGTTATCTTCTTTATGGTGATACAAAACAAACAAAGACTGTAAAAGCTACAGCGAAAGATACGGTTGATGATTTAGCTTATAAAAATGGGATAAGTGTTGAAGAATTTTTCTTATCTAATCCTAGTTTTACTAGTGTTGATAATATGTTTTATGATGGTCAACCAATAACAATTACTAGATTAAATCCAAAAATTAGTTTAATTGTTGAAGAATCACAAGTTCAAGATGTAAGTGTTAAGTATAACACGCTTGAAAAATACGATAGTAATATGACGGTTGGTTCAGAATATGTTACTCAAAAAGGTTCAAATGGTGTTATGCGTGTTTCTCAAAAAGTTCAAAAAATTAATGGAGCTATTGTTTCTGTTAATACAACTAGTAAAGAAACTATTAAAGCCGCTAAAGATAAGATTGTTCGTGTTGGAACAAAAGTTATTCCAAATATTGGTAGTGTTAGAAACTGGGGTTGGCCAACAAACTCATATACTTTATCTTCTGGCTTTGGTTATCGTATAAGTCCATTTAGTGGTCGAACTGGTGATTGGCATGCTGGTCTTGATATTCCAAATCAATATGGAGCTCCAGTTTATGCGTCAAATAATGGAACAATTGTCACAATGAAGCGTCTTACATATAATTATGGTATTCATATCGTTATTAATCATAATAATGGATACTATACTTTATATGGACATATGAGTGGTTTTGCTAAAGGATTAAAAGTTGGATCAGTTGTATCACGAGGACAAGTTATTGGATATGTAGGCTCAACTGGAGCTGCAACAGGACCTCATGTTCATTTTGAGATAAGAGTTGGTAGTAATAGTTATTCTAGTGTTACAAATCCGTTACCATATTTGAGGAAGTAAAATGAAGTTAGCTGTTTTAGCAAGTGGTAGCAAAGGTAACTGTACTTATATATCAACTGATAAACATCATATATTAGTTGATATAGGAACATCATCTTTAAGTATTGAAAAAAAACTAAGAAATTTGCATGTAGAACCTAGTAGTATTGATAGTATCTTTGTTACCCATGCTCATACTGATCATACCGCGGGTATAAATGTTTTTATGAAAAAATATCATCCTAAGATTTATATGACGGAAAACATTTGTAAGGAAGCTAAATTAAAAGTCGATGATTATATTGAGTTAACTAAAGTTTTAACACTAGACGATTTAACGATTATTCCTATTCCAACTTCTCATGACGCAAAAGATTCAAGAGGCTATATTTTTGAATCTGGTGATAAATCAATTGTTTATTTAACTGATACAGGATATATAGGTGAAAAATACTATTCTTTATTAAAAAATAGAACTATCTATATTATGGAAAGTAATCATGATATTGAATTGCTTATGAATAATAGTCATTATCCTCATCATGTTAAGATGCGTATATTAGGTGATTCAGGACATTTATCTAATAAAGATTGTGCTTTATATCTATCAAAATTTATTGGACCAAATAGTAAAAAAATCTTTCTAGCGCATTTGAGTGAAGAAAATAATACGCCTGCTCTAGCATATAATAATGTAAAAGAAACTTTTACTAGAAAAAATATTTCTTTTGATGATATTGAAATATTAGACCAAAAAAACGCTACAGAAATGGTGGAAGTATGATAAAAATATTATGTGTAGGAAAGATAAAAGAGAGTTTTTATCGTGATGCGATTAAAGAATATGTGAAAAGATTAAGTAAATATGTTAAAATAGATATAGTTGAGTGTAAAGATTATAATGATAAAGACCCATCAGCTTTAGAAAAAGAAAAGTTGGAGATAGAAAAACATATCAATAATAAAGATTTTATTATTACGTTACAAATTGATGGTGAACAACTAGACTCTTTATCTTTAGCTAAGAAAATAGATAATATTTTTCAAAGTAATCCTAATATAACATTTATTATTGGTGGTTCTTTAGGATTACACGATGATATTAAAAAAAGAAGTAATATGGCTTTATCATTTTCTAAAATGACTTTTCCTCATCAATTATTTCGAATTATTTTATTAGAACAAATTTATCGTTGTTATAAAATAATTAATAATGAATCATATCATAAATAGAAAGAGGTTGATAATAAGAAGTATTTAAAATTTTATTCTTTTAATCTTTGTTATTTTTTAACGTTATGATTAAATTTATTATTAAAAAGGAGAGTGTGTTATGAAAAAATGTAGTATGTGTGGTAGTCAAGTAAATGATGATGTAACTAATTGCCCAAATTGTGGAAGTGTTAATTTTGTAGGATCAGATGTTTTTAATCAAAACATTGGTGCTCAACAACCAATGTATGGTCAAAATCCTAGTCCTATTCCTCCTCAACCTGTTAAACAACAAGGAAACATTGGTTGGGGTGTCTTAGGATTTTGTATTCCAATTGTTGGATGGATTTTATATTTCTGTTGGAATAAAACTAAACCAGGGGATGCTAAATACGCAGGAATTGGTGGTATTATTGGTTTCTGCTTTAATCTTATCATGACGATGTTTGTTTTATAAATATTTAATGATTAAAAGAATAAGGAGTGTGTTATGAAAAAATGTAATATGTGTGGTAATACTGTGAATGATAGTTTACCTGTTTGTCCAAATTGTGGAAGTAATAACTTACAACCATTAAATAATGTGGCAAATAATTTAAATGGAGGTATCAATCCTCAAGTTAATATGCCCAATCAACCTATGCCAAATTTAAATCAACAGATGCCAATTCAAGGAAATATGCCAATGACTTACGCAACCGTTTTTATGGCTTTAATAGGTATGGGAGCTGTTAGTAATTTATGTAGTTCAATTAAAGATTTTAGTATAGCAACCTTAATTGCTGCTGCTTTTGCAGGATTAACAATCTTTTTCTTGTATAAAAGAACAAAAGTTGGACGTATTCTTGCGATGGTTTATAGTGTATTTGAAGCTATAGCGGGCTTTTTCTTTCTAATTTTAGGAGCTTTACTTTCTTTAGGAATGCTTAGTTCACTTAATAATGAATTTGAAAGTGGTCTTGCTATGTTAGGAACAGCTGTAGGTATTTTTTTATTCTTAATAGGCGCTGCTTGTCTTGCTTTTGGTATTTGTTCATTCGTTTATTTTAAGAAAAGAGCTATTATGTATATTAACTAATAATAATTAAAAAATGTATAAAAAAAGAGAATGTTTATCAATATATAGTAGGAGATGAAATATATGAAAAACATTCTTTTTATTTTGGGAGCTATTTTACTTTTGGTTATGGTATCAAAGTTAGTTACTGAAAATGACCTTATTCCTGAGGATGCTATTAGAATTAGAGTTATTGCTAATTCTAATGAAGATAAAGATCAATCATTAAAACAAGAAATAAGAAAAGAAATTGAAACATATTTATATGATAAGTTAGATAATGTAACTGATGTTAAAACAGCTGATACGGTTATAAAAAATAATCTTCCAAATGTAAAGAAGATAATTAATAAGCATACAACTGATTATAAGATTAATTATGGATTAAATTACTTTCCTAAAAAGGAATATAAGGGTATTTCTTATGATGAAGGAGAATATCAATCGTTGGTTGTCACTTTAGGAACTGGTTTGGGTGACAATTGGTGGTGTGTTTTATTTCCACCTTTATGTCTATTAGAAGCCGAGGAAAGTATGGAAGTAGAGTATCATTCGTATGTTGTAGATACTTTAAATAAATATTTTAAGTAAAAGTTTATGTCTATCTTGTGTACATAAATTTTTCTTTTTTTTAATTATGGTTGACTTTTAAATTTATAAATAATATAGTTTATTTAGGTGATTATATGCTAGTTAATATGGTTAAAATGTTACAGGCAGCTAAAGAAAATAAATATGCTGTCGCGCAGTTTAATATTAATAATCTAGAATGGACAAGATTTATTTTAGAAGCTTGCCAAGAGGAAGATGTTCCTGTTATTTTAGGTGTTAGTGAAGGTGCTTTAAAATATATGGGAGGACCTAAGACAGTTGTTAGCTTAGTTAAAAATTTAATGGATTATTTAAAAATTAGTATTCCTGTTGTTATTCATTTAGACCATGGAAGCAGTTTTGATGTATGTAAAGAAGTCATTGAAGCGGGTTTTACTTCGGTAATGATTGATGCATCTAAATATGATTTAGATAAAAATATTGAAATAACAAAGCAAGTTGTGGATTATGCTAAAAAAAGAAATATTTCAGTTGAAGCTGAAGTTGGTCATATAGGTGGTAGTGAAGATGAGAATAACTCAGGAATTTTATATGCTGATAAAGATGATTGTTATCGTTTTTGTTTAGAGACCCATGTTGACTTTTTGGCGCCTGCTTTGGGAAGTGTTCATGGACCATATCATGGAGATCCCGTTTTAAATTTCGATTTGATGGAACAGATAAGAGATATCTGTAATATTCCACTTGTTTTGCATGGTGGCAGTGGTATTTATGATGAACAAATAAAAAAGGCTATAGAATGTGGTATTTGTAAATTAAATATTAATACTGAGCTTCAACAAGTATGGGCTAAAGCTGTTCGTGAAAAATTAGCTAATGATAAGGAAGTTTATGATCCAAGAAAAATAATTAAATCAGGAGAAGATAGTATTAAAAAAGCTATCAAGGAAAAAATTATTTTACTTGGAACTAGGCACATGTAATATAATTTTACATAAATTATAAGAGGAGGTATGCAATGAAAAGAATAAAAATAGAAGGAGGCAAAATTCTATCAGGTACTATTAATATTAGTGGTGCGAAAAATAGTGCGGTTGCTTTAATCCCAGCTGCTATTTTATCTGATGAAGAAGTTGTTATTGATAATGTTCCTACTATTTCAGATATTGATGCTTTACAAGAAATATTGGAATATTTAGGGGCTAGTATAAAAAAAGAAGGCAGTAAGATGATTATTAATGCCACTTCTATTCAAAATAAAGAAATACCAGAAGCTGTTAGTAGAAAATTACGTGCATCTTATTACTTTATGTCCTCTTTGTTAGGAAAGTATAAATATGTTGAAATGTATTTTCCTGGTGGCTGTTCTATTGGAGCTCGACCAATTGATCAAACTTTGAAAGGGTATCGTGCTTTAGGAGCAACAGTTATTGAAAAAGAAAATAAATTTACTATTTATGCCGATGAATTAGTTGGTAGTGAAATATACCTAGATATGCCAAGTGTTGGAGCTACTGTCAATGTTATGTTAGCAGCTGTAAAAGCAAAGGGTGAAACAATAATTGAAAATGCAGCTCGAGAACCAGAAATAGTAAATGTTGCTACTTTTTTAAATAGTATGGGAGCTAAAATAACTGGAGCAGGAACTAGTTCTATTCATATTGATGGTGTTTCATATTTAGGTAAAGCCTTTACAGAAGTAATTCCTGATCGTATTGAAGCAGGTACTTACATCATAGCTGGAGCTTTAATTGGTAACAAATTAAAAATAAATAATATTATTCCTGAACATATAGACTCTTTACTTCAAAAATTAATAGAAGTTGGTTGTGATATTGAAATAACACCATCATCAGTAATAATTTCGCAAGTTAAAAATGGTAAAGCAATAAATGTAAAGACGTTGGGATATCCAGGTTTTCCAACTGATTTGCAGCAGCCTCTTTCAACTTTACTTACCCAACTTAATGGGGAATCTATTCTAGAGGAAACCATTTATGAAAATAGATTTCAAAATATTGAGTATTTAGTAAATATGGGTGCTGATATCCAAATAGATGGCAATAAAATTCAAGTTAAAGGACCAACACCATTAGTTGGTAAAACCGTTGTTGCGACCGATTTAAGAGCTGGTGCTTGTCTTGTTTTAGCGGGACTTAAAGCTAATGGTGAAACAATAATTGAAAATATTGAACATGTTTTGCGTGGTTATGAAGATATTGTTGGAAAACTATCGAAAATTGGTGCAAAAATCGAATTAGAAGAATATAATTAAGTAGCTTAGGCTACTTTTTTTGAGGTGAAAATGAAAAAAATATTGTTTATCATTTGTATAATAATAATTATTATAACTATTAGTTTAAAAGTTAATTATAAAGCTCATATTACTTTGTCTTTTGGTAATAATATAAAAAGTAATTACAATTACCTTTATAAAGATACGAGAATAGATGATATTATAGATGATATAAATAATAATAAGAAAATTAGTGACCGGTATATTCAAAATATTTTAGTTAAATCAGATAATATCTATTTAGATTTAAATGGACTTGTTATCAAACGATATGATATTAGTAAATTAAATAAATTATTTGAAACTATTAGAAATTTTACCAAAGAAAATGTCATTGTTTTTTTGAGAGAAGAAAAAAACAATGATGATAAACTTATAAATAGTTGGATTTTTAAAATTAAAGATAATTATGATATAATTATTGAGAGGTGATATTATGGGTAATAATATGCAACAGGTTTTCTCAAAAATTTTTATGTGGTTATGTCTAGGGTTAATAATCACATTTGCAACAGGTTATTTCATTCAAACTAATACGGATTTATTTAGTAGTTTGTATAAAGGAAGTACTTATTTATTTGTATGGTTAGCGGAAATTGTAGTAGCTATTGTTTTAGTTGTAAGAATTCGTAAATTAAAACCCTTAACAACAACTATTTTATATTTAGCTTATACTATTTTAACAGGTGTTACTTTTGCGACTATTTTTGTTATTTATAATTTAACATCAATAATTTATATTTTTGCTGTTACAGCTTTGGTATTATTTATTTTTGGAATGATTGGTTATAAGACTAAAATTGATTTAACTAGAATTTCAACATTTCTATTTATGGGTATTATTGCTATTATTATTTTGATGGTTGTTAGTGCCTTTATCGATTCTGTTGCTTTAAATTTAGGGGTAATAATATTTAGTTTAATTCTTTTCTTTATCTATGTTGCTTACGATATTCAAATGATTAAAAGACGTATGTATCAAATTGATAATGAAGATAATTTAGCTATTTATGGAGCTTTCCAATTATATATAGATTTTATTAATATTTTTATGGATCTATTATCATTATTTGGAAAGGAAAAATAATTTTATATTTTCATCTTGTTACAAAGTCTGATAAAACAGTTACGACAATTAGTAAACCAAAAATTAATAAAGCTATTGCAAATTAGTTGATAATTTGATAAACTATGTAAGAATTGATTTTCTATGACTTCGATTAGTCATGGCGGAAGGAGAGAGAATATGAAAAAAGGAATTCATCCAGAGTATAAGGAAACGACAGTAATCTGTTCTTGTGGAAATACCTTCAAAGTAATGTCTAATAAAGACGAATTACATATTGAAACTTGTGACAAATGTCATCCATTTTACAATGGTTCTAAAGATGGTAAGGGAACATCAAAAGCTGGTCGTGTTGAAAAGTTTAATCGTAAATATGGCTTTGATAAACAAAATTAGATAGTTAATCTATCTTTTTTTATTGTATAAAAAGATATAATAATATCATACTAATATTGGTGATATTATGGATTTTTCAAGTATTGGAGCAGTTACTTATCGTGCTTTGATATCTTTATTTACTTTATTTGTTGTAACTAAAATATTAGGTAAAAAACAAGTATCAGAGTTAAGCGTTTTTGATTATGTTATAGGTATATCAATTGGTAATTTTGCAGCTGAGATGACAATTAACACAGATTCACCAGAAATAAATGGTATTTTAGCAGTCATTCTTTTTGGTCTAGTTGCTTATTTTGTTTCTTTTTTGACAATGAAAAGTGTATCTTTACGACGCTTTTTTATGGGAACACCTACAATTATTATTCAACAAGGGCAAATCTTAAGAAAGAATATGCGAAAAGTTCACCTAGATATGAATGATTTGCTAGAAGAATGTCGTATTAAAGGATATTTTGATATTTCTAATATAGCTTATGGCATAATGGAAATAAATGGTGAGATGAGTTTTTTACCCAAAAGTTTGTATAAACCATTAACGCCTTTAGATATGAATTTAAAACCCGATAAAGAGCTTTTTTTAGCGAACGTTATTATTGATGGTAAAATTATGTCCAAAAATTTACATTTGATGCATAAAGATGAAAAGTGGTTACAAAAGCAGTTACAAATGAAAGGTTATAAAAATATTAAAAAAATTTTACTATGTACTTTAGATGAAAAAGAAAAAGTAACAATTTACGAAGATAATGACGATGTGCAAGTACTTGACATTCTTGAATAGACAAGGGTGTCTTTTTTTGTTATAATCAGTATGGTGATGATATGGCAAGACATTTTTGTGCATCTGTTTTTATTATAAACCCGTTAGATAAAAAAATATTATTGATTATGCATCGTAAAAATCATCGTTGGACACAACCAGGCGGACATATTGAATTAAATGAAACACCAGAAGAATGTGCTTTAAGAGAAGCATATGAAGAAACAGGTTTAAAGGTAACCTTATTAGGAGAAAGATTTCCTCGTGAAGAAGATTTTATTAGACCATTAGGAATTCAGAAAAATCGTCATAGTGATGGCGATATGCATGTCGATATAATTTATGCGGCTATACCTAATAATGATGATACTCCTAAACTTAACTTAAGAGAAAGTAGCGATGTTAGATGGTTTTCTCGTGAGGAACTTGAACACATTGACTGTTTTCCCGATATTAAAATTACAATGGACTATATTTTAAGAGAAATGATAAAGTAGGTGACTGATGGAAAAATATACATTTGTTTTAACAATAGCTTCAATAATTGTTCCTGTTTTAGCGACTATTTTAGCGTCTGTTTATACAGTTGTTAATCGTGTTAAAGCAGAACACAAACCATATCTTGTTTTAGATACAATTGAAGATTTAAATCATTTAGATAAGTGTTTATACTTTGTTATAATGTTAGGTAATAAATTACGTCGTAAATATCATGATCGTGAATTAGATGATATTGTTAATAAAGGGGAAACAATAGATGTTAAAATTCGTTTACGCAACATAGGTTATGGTGTAGCGACCAATATTCGTTTTTATGATTTGAATACAGGCAATAAAATATATGGTACTCAGGAAGTTGATGATAAAATTAATCAACGCTTATTTACAACCTTTGATATTGCATCTGGTGATCATAAAAGTGTTCAGACCTCTTTAGTAATAAAAAAGGTTGATAATAAAGTATTAGAAGATTCAGTTCATATTTTATGTATTTATCAAGATTTAAATAATAATGTTTATAATTTTCTTTTTGTAATCAATATTAAAAGTGGTGGTGGTTATGATTACTATGCATATCAACCAAGCAGTCATAGTTATCAACAATTAGTAAAACAGTATCGCCATCAAACAAAAAAGATAACTAAGGATTATTGGAAATAAGTAAAGAAAAAGTATGTAAATACTTTTTCTTTATACTTTACTTATCTTAAATGATATGCTATAATCTCTTGAGTGTGAAAGGATGTAGTATCATGAAAAGAAGAAATATTGCAATCATAGCTCATGTCGATCATGGGAAAACAACTTTAGTAGATAAATTATTACAATCTTCTGGGACTTTCCGTGATAATG
This sequence comes from uncultured Bacilli bacterium, assembly GCA_947630955.1. Classification (GTDB taxonomy): domain Bacteria; phylum Bacillota_I; class Bacilli_A; order RF39; family UBA660; genus UBA5578. The sequence goes on from CANRJK010000005.1 coordinate 14,275, forward strand.
AGGCGATTCAAGAACGTGCGCTTGATTCTAATGATATTGAACGTGAAAGAGGTATTACGATTTTAGCTAAAACAACAGCTATCAACTATAAAGATACACATATTAATATATTAGATACACCAGGTCATGCTGATTTTGGTGGTGAAGTAGAACGTATTATGAATATGGTCGATGGTGTTTTACTTGTTGTTGATGCTTATGAGGGAACAATGCCACAAACGAGGTTTGTTTTAAAAAAAGCAATGGAGGCGAAGGTAAAACCTATTGTTATTGTTAATAAAATAGATAAACCAGCGGCTCGTCCAAAAGAGGTTATTGATGAAGTAATGGATTTATTTATTGAACTAGGTGCGGATATTGATGATTTAGATTTTCCAGTTGCTTATTGTTCAGCCATCAATGGAACATCATCTTACGAACCAGAGGTTGAAACACAAGAACCAGGTATGGAAAAAATACTGGATATGATTATTAAGTATATACCTGAACCTAAAGTTGAGTTAGATGCTCCTTTACAATTTCAACCAGCCTTACTAGATTATAACGATTTTGTTGGCCGTATTGGGATTGGTTTAGTAAAAAGAGGTACAATTAAGTTAAATTCAATGGTTTCATGTGTTCGTATTGATGGTTCTATTAAACAATTTAGGGTTGCTAAAATATATGGATATTTAGGTTTAAAAAGAATTGAAATAGATCATGCTGAAGCTGGTGATATTGTTGCTATAGCTGGTCTTCCTGATATTTCAGTTGGTGAAACGGTATGTGATATTAATCATCCTGAAGCTTTACCTTTACTTCGTATCGATGAACCAACCTTACAGATGACTTTTGGAGTTAATACTAGTCCTTTTTGTGGACGTGAAGGAAAAATTGTAACTGCTCGTAAAATAGAAGAAAGACTTATTAAAGAAACAGAACGTGATGTTTCCTTAAAAATTACGCCAAATGATTCTGAATCTTTCATTGTATCTGGTCGTGGCGAATTACACTTATCTATTTTAATAGAAAATATGCGTCGTGAAGGATTTGAACTACAGGTATCAAAACCTAAAATAATTGAAAAAGAAATAGATGGGGTTATTTGTGAACCATATGAAGAGGTACAAATTGATGTTCCAGAAGAATATGTTGGAAATGTAATTGAAGCTTTGGGGAACCGTGAAGGAACAATGCAGAATATGACTAGTCTAGAAAATCAGGTTAAATTGCAATATCTTATTCCAACAAGAGGTTTAATCGGTTTTATGACGGAATTTATGACCATGACTAAAGGATATGGTATCTTAAATCATACTTTTTCTGATTATCGTCCTAAAGCTAGTAATATGATTGGAACACGCAAAAATGGTGTTTTAGTATCAATGGAAAATGGTAGTGCGACAGCTTATGCCTTAGGAGGTTTAGAAGATCGTGGTGTTATGTTTATTGAACCCGGTGTCGAAGTTTATGAAGGTATGATAGTTGGCGAAAACAATCATGAAAATGATTTAGCTGTTAACGTTGTACGTGGTAAAAACCTAACTAATACCCGTTCTGCTGGAAAAGACCATACGGTAGTTTTGAAAAGACCAAAGCAGATGAGCTTAGAGGTTTGTCTAGACTATATAAATGATGATGAATTAGTTGAAGTAACACCTCTTAATTATCGTATGCGCAAAGCTATTTTAAATACAAGCGAAAGAAAAAAACAGGATAGTCGAAAATAAAGACTACCTTTTTTCTTAATTTTATAATATAATAACGAACAAGTGGTGATGTTATGAGTACTACAGATGTTATAACATTTATGAAATCTGTCTATGAATTTTTTAGAAATGACTTTTCTCTAGTTGAATTTTTCTTGGGGTCTGAAACAACTTGGGATAAAAATTTTTTGTATGAATTTTCATTAGATAAAGAAGCTTTATTGGAAATGAAAAATGTAATGTTTGTCAATATAATTAGTGGTTATCACAATTATGTTTTTGCTTCTTCTTCTAAAGGAACTCTAAGTCCATTAATGAAAAGATATTTAAAAAAGATTGAAGCTTCAGAAAACCCGTCAGATTTCTTTTTTACTGATGAAGAAATGTCAGTTGGGATGCAGCGTTTTATGGTTAATAGATTAGTTAAACTTTGTGATATTAGTATTGATACAACTAATTATTATGAACCTAATTTTTTTGAAGTTGGTAAAATATGTTCAGAGGTTTATGCTAAGTATGATGTTAGTCAAATTGAATCTTTAGATGAAAATGGCGTTGATGTAGCTAAAAGAGTTAGTGAAGAAATATATACTAAAGTCACTAGTTATTTAAGTTCGGTTTTTGATAGTCCTATAGAAGAAATTTATTTTTTGAGTTATTTATATAGCCTTTTTTATAGTGCATATACTATGAATAGCGAAGGAATTAACGATGAAGATGCTAAAAAAATAAAAGATATTATGGACAAACAATTAGAAATAATAAAGAGAATTGATCCTAAAATGTTAGATAGTAATAAAGATATTAGTATCAAATTGGCTTCACAATTAAGAAGCTTGTTTTATCAATTACATTTTATTGCTCCTTGTTTAATTGATATTATATCATTTGCTTCAGATATTTATAGCGCTAATTTTGACTATAGAAAAAAGGTAGATGATCAATTTGTTCAAAAATATTTTTCTTTATTAGATGTTAATTATAATGTAAAATTTCCACCTTTTAGAATTATAAATACATTTAATTTAGATAAAAAAATAGAGAATTTATTGGATATGTTGAGATGCGATTGGGATACCGAAGAAATATACAGCTTTTTAATTGATTCAGATATTCGTGAATTTTTGTTAGATAATGATTTAGATGCACGTGATACAAGGTATTTTAGAATGGCTTTTATCAATAAAATAATCGGTGATGTTTATGAGTTTGAAAGTTATAATCGCGTTATTAAAAATATTGAAATAGAAAAAGGTGTTTATCAACAGTTTTATTATCAAATATCAAATATAATAGATGATGCTGCAAAGAGATTAAACTTTTTTGTTGAACATGGTGTAGATTTATTAAATAGCTATTATTTCTATCACCGTCAAGGCGATGATTTTATCAATCAAGTCCAAACATATATCTACGAGAGTAAATATTTTGATACATTATTGAAAATTAATGCTTTTGCTTCTACTAGTTATCTTCCTATCCAATCTTGTAATTATCAAAAATTACACAGTGCTGAATATCTTAATCAGTTGTTTCTCTTAGATAAAGGTAGTAATTATATTATTAATAATATTGATAGTTTTGAGCGTGAAAAACAAGAGCTAGTAATAAGAACTATTTGTTTAAGTGTTTATGAACATTTAATTTTAGAGCAAAATAAAGATGAAAGTATGAATGCCTTCCTTTCTTTTCTAGAAAACAAAGAAAATATTGTTGATTTTATATTATCAGATAGAAATTGTTTAAAGAAAATGATTGATTTATTTCATTATTATAACTCTAATGGTATTACATCTTATAATGAAAATAAGATTCGTAAGCAAATTAAGGATGCAAAACATGTGAAAGTTTTAGAAAGATTAAATCCTTTTTTCAAGGAAGAAAAAGACAACTATGGTATTGAAACATCATAATTGCTTTTTTCTTGGCTTTATGGAATAAAGTGTGATAAAATAGATTTATAAAAGAAGTTAGAAACAGGTGAGAAAAATGGGAAAAATTATTGCGTTTGTAAACCAAAAAGGTGGTGTTGGTAAAACAACATCAAGTATAAATTTATCAGCTTCTTTAGGTCTTTTGGGTAAAAAAACACTTCTTATCGATCTTGATCCACAAGGAAATACAACAACTGGCGTTGGAATTAATAAAAGTGAATTAGAAAGTAGTGTATATGAATTATTAATTGATAAAGTGGATATCAAAGATGTTGTTATTAAAACTCGATTTAAGAATTTATATACGATTCCTGCTTCTATAAATCTAGCTGGGGTTGATATGGAATTGATGGAAATGGCTCGTGAAGATAAAGATTTTGTTGCGCAGTTACAACTAAGACGACAATTAGAAAAGATTGTTAATATTTTTGATTACATAATTTTAGATTGTCCTCCATCACTTGGGTTAATAACAACTAATGCTTTAGCAGCCTCTAATTCAGTTATTATACCTGTTCAATGTGAGTTTTTTGCTTTAGAGGGGATTATGCAACTTTTAAATTCAATTATGATTGCTCAAAAAAAATTAAATCCTGATTTGGATATTGAAGGTGTTCTTCTTACTATGTTAGATAATAGAACTAATTTAGGACTTGAGGTTGTCGAAGAAATAAAAAGTTACTTTAAAGAAAAAGTTTATGATACCATTATTCCTCGTCTTGTCAGATTATCTGAAGCTCCAAGTCATGGAAAACCTATTCATGCATATGATCCTAAAAGTCGTGGAACGGAAGCTTATCTAAATTTAGCTAAAGAGGTGATTGAAAGAAATGGAGAATAAAAAAAGAGCCTTAGGTCGTGGTTTAGAACAATTATTTAATAGTGAAAACATTGATTTAGATAGTTTTGAAAGATCAGTGTATGAAACAGCTTCTAGAGAAGAAATTATTGATATTGATTTATCAGAATTAAGAGCTAATCCATATCAACCACGTCGTGTTTTCGATGATGAATCTTTAAGAGAATTATCTCAGTCAATTAAAGAACATGGTGTATTTCAACCTATCATCGTTAAAAAAAGTATCAAAGGTTATGAAATAATAGCTGGTGAAAGAAGAGTAAGAGCTAGTAGGTTAGCAGGTCTTAAGACAATACCCGCTATTGTTCGTAATTTAGATGATAATAAAATGATGGAAATAGCGTTACTAGAAAATTTACAAAGAGAAAATTTAAGCGCTATTGAAGAAGCTTTAGCCTATAGAACTATGTTAGATAAATTAAATATTACACAAGAACAATTAAGTAGCCGTGTTGGTAAAAGCCGTAGTCATATAACTAATCTTTTAGGATTGCTTAGATTACCAATTGATGTTCAAGAATTAGTAAACTCAAATCAACTTAGTATGGCTCATGCTAGGGTTTTAAGTAAGCTTGAAGATGATGATAAGATTAGGCAAATGGCCAAAGATATAATTACTAATAAATTGTCGGTTAGAAATATTGAGGAACAAGCTAAAAAAGAGGAGAAAAAAGTAAAAAAAGAAAGACATGTAAAAGGTGTTCGTGCTGATTATTTATATGTTGCTGAAATGCTTACTAGTAAGTTAGATACTAAGGTTAAAATAAAAGAAAATAAAATAGAAATAAGTTTTACTAATGTTGCTGATTTAAATCGCATATTAGATATACTTAATATAAAGGATTAATATGGATAAAGTATTAGATGTTATATTAAAAGAAAAAGTTATTGTTCCTTTTCTTATCATCTTAGTTGCCGTTTTATTTTATTTACTAGTTCGTCGTTTAATTAGACGTATTTTTTCCTTTAAAATTCATGGTGTTCGTGTTGATACAAGACGTCAAAAAACAATGGTTGGTTTAATAGATAATATTTCAAAGTATTTTATTGCGTTGATTGCTTTGCTTATGATTTTAGATGTTTTTGGTATCGATACTAAATCATTGATTGCTTCTTTGGGAGTTGTTAGTTTAGTTGCTGGCTTAGCTTTACAAGATATGCTTAAAGATATTATTGCTGGAGTTGGTATAATATTTGAGGATCAATATGCGGTAGGAGATGTAGTAACAATTGGTGATTTTAAAGGAACTGTTACTTATTTAGGAATAAAATCAACTCGTCTTGTAGCATATACAGGTGAGACTTTGATTATTTCTAATCGAAATGTTGACCGCGTTATTAACCATACCTTAGAGAATAATATATCTTTATTAGATGTTGAAATTTCATATGGTTCTGACCTTAAAAAAGCTAAAGAAGTTTTAAATGAGGTTTGTGATAAGTTAAATGAAAATCTAAAAATTACACAAAAAGCAATGGTCTGTGGTGTTGAACAATTAGGAGAAAGTGGTATAACTTTGCGCCTACTTTTTGGCTCAAACTATAGTGATAAATATGATTATGAACGAATTTTTAGAGAAGAAATAAAAGGTGCTTTTGATAAGAATAATATCGAAATACCTTTTCCACAAGTGGTTGTTCATAATGGCGGTGATATCGATGCCAAATGAATATAAATTAGGAAGTATTGTCATGATGAAAAAAGAACACCCTTGTGGTAGTAACGAATGGGAAATAACAAGAATAGGAGCAGACATAAAAATAAAATGTTGCCATTGTGGTCGTAGTATTATGTTTCCTAGATTAGAGTTTAATAAAAAACTAAAAAAAGTTATTAGTTATTAGGAGGTATTATGCATAAAAAAGTAATGAAAAAACTTAATTTTGGACCAATTACAGTTATGATTATAATCTCTTTTTTTATAATACTTTTAAGCTTACTTTTCAATAAAATAGGTTTAAATGGAACTTTAACTGATGCTAGAACATTAGAAACTACAACGGTAACCGTAAATAATATTTTTACTAAGGAAGGTATCCAATATATATTTGGATCAGCTTTGAAAAATTTTCGAGCTATAGAACCTTTAGTTGCGTTAATTGTCTCTTTGATAATAGTTTCAATTTTAGAAGTAAGTGGTTTGCTTAAACATCTTTTTCATGGTTTAAAAAGTGTTAAAAGCAGTGTTATAACATTCGTTGTTTTACTTATAAGTATTTCTTCAACTATTATTGGTGATTATAGTTATGCTCTTTTATTACCATTAGTTTCAGCTATATATCGAATAATTAACCGTGATTCTAAAACGGGTATTATGACTTGTTTTATTGGAATTACTATTGGTTATGGTACAGGTTTAATATATAATTATCAAGATACTGTTTTAGGTAATTTAACACAGTTATCTGCTAGAAACATTTTAGATAATTATAATTTTAGTTCTTTATCTTCTATTTTTATTATGATTTGTTCTACTATTATACTAAGTATCGTTGGAACAATAATTATTGAGAAAGAATTTAACAAGAAAGTAAAATATGAAGAAGAAAAAGAGTTAGTAACTTCTAAAGTAGCTTTTCGTTTTTCTTTAGTAGCCTTTGCTGTTATGTTATTTGTAGCAATATGGTCAATAATACCAGGTTTACCATTATCAGGTTGGATGTTAGATGAAAATGCTAGTTCTTATATGGGAAAATTATTTGGAAGTAACGCCCCTTTTAAAGATGGTTTTTTAGTTATCATTTTGTGTATGTCTTTAATTTGTAGCTATATATATGGTAAATTATCTAGAAACATAAAAGATAGCCGTGAATATAATAAAGCTATATCTAAAACTTTTCAAAATACAGGTTTTATTTTTGCTGGTTTATTTTTCGCATCAATTATGATTAGTATATTAAATTTTACCAATATATCAACTGTTTTATCATTAAAATTGATTGAGTTACTACGCGTAAGTGAAATGTCTGGCGTTATTATTGTCGCAGCTACTTTATTCGTATGTATTTTTATTACTATTTTAAATCCTTCAACTGTTGACAATTGGAGGATGGCTTCACCAGTTTTGGTAACAAGTTTAGCTAGAGCTAATATTTCACCAGAATTTACACAAATGATTTTTAAAGTTGGCGATTCCATTGGTAAATGTTTTAGTCCTTTTTATATTTTCTTTATTGTTATGTTGGGCTTTTTATATAAAGCTGATAGCAAGGGTGAAGAGATAAGTTTCTTTGGAACAATGCGTAAAATGTTTCCTGTTATTATTGCTATGTCAGTAACATGGGTAATAATTATTATTGGTTGGAATCTATTAGGATTTAATATTGGTATTGGAACATCAACGACTTTTTAAAGAAGAATTTTTTCTTCTTTTTCTTATGTAAGTGAACATAAAATATGATTGATTTTTATAATTTATTATAGTAAACTTGATGTGGTGGGTGATTTGATGAGTTTAACAACTGGTATAGTTGGTTTACCCAATGTTGGAAAATCAACATTGTTTAACGCAATAACAAAAAAAGGTATCTTGGCAGCTAATTATCCTTTTGCGACAATTGAACCAAATGTTGGTGTTGTAGTTGTACCTGATAAAAGATTAGACTTTTTAAATAATTTATATAAACCAGCTAGTTTAGTACCAACAACTTTTGAATTTACTGATATTGCAGGTTTAGTTAAAGGTGCATCTAAAGGAGAAGGTTTGGGTAATAAGTTTTTATCACATATTAGAGAAGTGGATGCTATTGTTGAAGTTGTCAGATGTTTTGATGATGACAATATTATTCATGTGGAAAATGAGATAGATCCGATTAGAGATATTGAAATAATTGCTATAGAACTTATTTTGTCAGATTTGGAGATAGTTTTAAATCGTTTAAATAAAATCGGTAAGAAAGCAACTATGTCAAAAGACAAAGAAATAAGAAAAGAAGCTGAATTATTAGAGAAGTTAAAAACAGCTTTGTCTAATGATATCGCAATTCGTAGTTTATCTTTAACTGAGGATGAGTTAAAAATAATTAAACCTTACAATTTATTAACTTTAAAACCAATTATATATATGGCAAATGTATCAGAAGATGATTTAAGTGAAGATAATCAATATGTAAAAAAAGTTAAAGAGTATGCTTCTAAGGAAAAAGCACAAGTAATTGTAGTATGTGCTAAAGTTGAAGAAGAATTAAGTCAATTAGATGAAGAAGAACATCTTGAGTTTTTAAAAGCTTTAGGAATTGAACAAAGTGGTCTAGATAAATTAATTAAAGCTTCTTATTCTCTACTAGGTTTAAAAACCTATTTTACAGCTGGTTCTGATGAAGTTCGTGCTTGGACTTTTAAAGATGGAATGAAAGCGCCTGAATGTGCCGGACTTATTCATACAGATTTTGAAAAGGGTTTTATTAAAGCAGAAATTATGAGTTATGAAGATTTAGAAACTTGTGGTAGTGAAAAAGCGGTTAAAGAAGCTGGAAAGATGCGTCTTGAGGGTAAAGATTATCTGATGCAAGATGGTGATATTTGTTATTTCCGCTTTAATGTTTAAAAGGTTCAAAACAATGAACCTTTTTAGGTGATAAATGTTTACAAATTAATTTTTATCTGTTATAATCTTAAGCGAGTAATGAAATTACTCCTTGCTCTATTTGAGCCAAAGACCAAGAGGAGGTGGAATAATGCGAAATTATGAAATTATGTTCATTGTTCGTCCAACATTAAGTGAAGAAGATATTCAAAAAGTAGCTGATAATTTTAAAAGTACTTTAGAAAAGAATGGTTCAAAAGTAACAACTGTTGATGCTTGGGGACAAAAAACATTAGCTTATGATATCAAGAAAGGTTCTGACGTATATAAATCAGGATACTATTTTGTATATCAAGTAGAAGCTTCTAACGATAAAGGTGTTAAAGAATTTGATCGTTTAGCTGGAATTTCATCAGATATAATTAGACATTTAATTATTAGAAAAGAAGACTAATAGAGGTGAATATGAATAAAGTTATATTATTAGGAAGATTAACTGCTAAACCAGAGTTACGTTATACTAATTCTAATACAGCTTTCTTACGTTTTACGGTTGCTGTTAATAGAAATTTTACCGGTGCTGATGGTAAAAGAGAAGCTGATTTTATTAATGTCGTAGCTTGGCGTAAACAGGCAGAAACAATTTCTAAATACTTTGATAAAGGTAATTTAATTGCTATTGAAGGAAGATTACAAACAGGAAGTTATGACGACAAAGATGGAAATAGACGTTATACAATGGATGTGGCTTTAGACAATTTTGAATTTGTTGAAGGAAAAAATAAAGCTTCACAAACTGGCGATACTAATTTTGAAGAACCAAGTCCATATGACTATCAAGATAGTGTCGATGTTGAAAATGATCCATTTGCTGAATATGGAGATTCTGTTTCTATCGATGATAATTTTCTAGACTAAAAGGAGGATTAACATGGCAGAATTTTATAGAAAAAAGAAAAAAATATGTCAAATGTGTGCAGGTAAAGACGTTGACTATAAAAATGTTGATGTTATAAAAAAATATGTAAGCGCTGATAAAGGTAAAATTTTACCAAGAAGAATTACTGGTGCATGTGCTAAACATCAAAGACATATAGCTACACAAGTTAAATACGCAAGATTAATGGCTTTAATACCATTTGTAAAATAAAACTAAGTACGTAAAATTACTTAGTTTTTTATTTGTAATATAATTTAATACCAAAATCATTAAACAAAGACATTTGTCCTGTTATCTGTTCCTCTTTAGGAGGGGTATTTTTTTTACTATCTAGTTGATATATATTATTTTCATCATGTGAGTCGATTAGATTAGATGTTTTACCTTCTTTTTGTTCAAGATAATGTTCAATAAACATAACGAGATTATGTAACTTTAAATAGTTAACATAATTTTTATTATTCTTATCTTTTCTAAAATAAAGAGTTCGGTTATCATCTAGACCATCTTTACAATAAACTATTTGATATTTTTCTCGTAAGTAAAATTCCCTCATATTATTTAGACAACTTTTTAAACCTTCACCAGATACAAATTGATTAGTATTTAGTTGATAACAAAATAATTTAATACTTTCAAGAAGGCTATAAGATTCATTTAAAATACTATATTGATATTCATATATTTTTCTTATTTTTGGTGGTAAATTATCCTGTTCTAATTTTTCTTTAATTACTTTTTTCTTGAAAAAATAACTCATTCCATACCTATTCCATAATTTCGTGATAAATTCAAAATCATATATTTTTTCTTGCAGGATAGATATTACGCGTTGGTCACTATTAAAAAGTTCAAGGTGTTTTCTTCTAGCAATCCCATACGCTAAAGGACTTTCACCAACAATTTCGCTTTTATCCTCATTTATTTGAATAGGACAGATCGATAATCTTGTTTTTTTAAGACCAATTGTTGGTAAGAGATTATTTTTTATTAAAAATTCAATTAATTCATTTTCATCGATAAAGTGAGTTGTAAAATAGTCAATTTTTTCTAGTTTATATTTTTGCTTAGTTAAAGGTGCAAAATCTTTGATACTAGTCCAATTTATTTCAATGATACCAAATTTTGTTTTAGCGATAAGTACATATTTGTTATAATGATTTGCCATTATTGCTTGGTAATTAGGAAAGTAAGTAATTCTGAAGCTGGTTTATCATTATATATAATGTCATTAATTAAATCGATTATAGGCATATGTACTTGTTTATCTTTGATTAATTTATAAATGGATTTTAAAGTATAAAGACCTTCAATTGTTGTCGTTTTAATGTAATCTTCTATTTCTTTTTTAGGACATTTTGAACCAATCATTTTTCCAAAAGTGAAGTTACGGCTTTTACTACTAGTACAAGTTAAAAGAAGATCACCAAAACCCGCGAATGACAAGATAGTCATTTTGTTTCCACCGAGATTATCTATTAATTCTTTAATATCATTTAAAGATTCAGTAATTAACATTGCTTGGGTTGAACTTGGTAAATCCATTCCGTCTAAAATACCGGCAGCAATCGCAATAACATTTTTTATACTACCACAAATTTCAATTCCTAAAATATCATCTGTTTCTCTTAATTTTACATAATTATTTTCAAAAGCTTGTTTAACAACTTTAATTGTTTGCTTATTATTGCTGGCTAGTGATAGTCCAACTGGTGCACGTCTTGCTATATCAATCGCAAAAGTAGGGCCAGATATTACACTGATATTATCACTATTAATATATTTTTTAACAACATCAAATACAAAAAGACATGTGCTTTGTTCTATACCTTTGGATGCAATACATATATGCATATATGGTTTAATTTTATCAACTAATAATTTAGAAACATCATCAACTACACCAGCTGGTACAGCAATGATGATTAAATGAGCTTGATTAATACTATCATCTAAATCGGTAGATATTTTAATATTACTATCAATAACAATATTTTTTAGATTAGGACTAATTCTTGTCTTATTCAAGTAATCAGCTTCTTCTTTAAACTTTGTCCACATATAAACACTATGACCATTAGCATTTAACGTTAAAGCTAATGCAATCCCATAAGCTCCAGTTCCTAAAACACACACCTTCATAATATCACCACATTAATTATAGCATAAACAAATTATGTTAATCAAAATTTATTTAACTCGTTTCCAATTGTCGTAACTGATTTTTTTAATGCTTCCATATTATAATCGTTGACAATATGTTCACCATTTTGATTATTATTACTATTATTGATTACTTGTTGTTGTGCAGCATTAGTACAAAGTACTTGTCCAATTAGCATAAACCAGTTTCCGACTGTATTTTGTTCTGATGGATCTAAATCTTCACTCAAAATATATCCTATGGCAATTGCACTTAAAGAAAAAGTAGGAGCATTAATGTTAGAAAGAAAGTTTTTCATATTAAATTATATGATAAGTGGGTGATTATAATAATTAAATAACTTGTCTTTAAAATTTTTAGCCATATTAAAGAAAAAAATATCGTAAATAGCTAAAAAAGTATTGATTTTTCAATCTTTTTTTAGTAAAATGGATTATGTGTGACATGCATTGATGTGTGAGGTTGCTGATACACCAGGTTAAGTTGTTATACAAAATAACCGTGATATCGGGTTTTTACACGGAGCAAGTCTATACAAGATATAGGCGAAGGGAGGACATTATGTCAAAAGTAAGAGTTCGTATCAAGTTGAAAGCATTTGAACATAAGAGTTTGGATAATGCTTGTGCGAAAATCGTTGAAACAGTTAAACGAAATGGTGGAGAAGTAAGTGGACCAATTCCACTACCAACCGAAATTGAAAAAATTACTATTTTAAGAGCTGTTCACAAAGATAAAGATTCTCGTGAACAATTTGAAAAAAGAACACATAAAAGACTTATTGATGTTATTAACCCAACAAAGGAAACGATAGATGCTTTAGCGCATCTAGAAGTACCAAGTGGTGTTGATATTAAAATTGTAAAATAAAAATAGGAGGAAAAGTATATGAAAGGAATCTTAGGTCGTAAAATTGGAATGACTCAAGTATTTACAGAATCTGGTAAATTGATTCCTGTAACTGTTGTTTATGTTGAACCAAATGTTGTTACACAAATTAAAACAAAAGAAAATGATGGTTACGAAGCAATTCAATTAGGATTCGATACGAAAAGAGAAAAGTTAGCGACTAAAGCTTCTGCTGGACATACAGCAAAAGCAAAGACTACACCTAAGCGCTTCTTTAGAGAAATAAAAGGTGTAGATATCAATGACTATACAGTTGGACAAGAAGTTAAAGCTGATATTTTTACAGCTGGAGAAGTTGTTGATGTAACAGGAACTACAAAAGGTAAAGGGTTCCAAGGTGTTATTAAAAGACATGGACAATCAAGAGGACCTATGGGACATGGTTCACATTATCATAGAAGACCAGGTTCAATGGGAACAATGAGACCAATGCGTGTTTTCAAAGGTAAAAAATTACCAGGACATATGGGTATGCTTACAGTAACAATTCAAAATCTTGAAGTTGTAGCTGTAGATGTTGAGAATAATGTAATATTAATTAAAGGTAATGTGCCAGGACCAAAGAAAGGTTTAGTAATTATCAAATCTGCAGTAAAAGCTAATGGAAAAGTTAATGAAATGGAAAATTTAGTTAGCTATGTTACTGAAGAGGTAAAAGAAACACCTGAGGCAACTGAAATAGAAGAAAGTACTGAAGCAGTAGAAGAAACTAAGGAAACTGAAGTTGAAGAAACTGCAACAGAAGAAAACTAGGAGGTATAACATATGAGTAAAATTGATGTGTTAAACGTTAAAGGTGAAAAAGTAAAAGATATTACATTAAATAAAGATGTTTGGAATATTGAACCAAATGATGTAGTGTTATATGATGCTATTCGTTTAGCTCAAAGTAATGCTCGTCAAGGAACGCATAGTGTAAAAAGTCGTTCTGAAGTTTCTGGTGGTGGTAGAAAACCATGGAGACAAAAAGGTACAGGACGTGCTCGTCAAGGATCTACTCGTGCACCACATTGGTATCATGGTGGAGTAGCATTCGGACCACAAACTGAAAAGAATTATACTAAGAAGATGAATCGCAAAGAAAGAAGATTAGCTTTAAAATCAGCTTTATCTTATAAAGTATTAGATAGTGAGTTAATCGTATTAGATTCATTAAAATTAGAGTCAAATAAAACAAAAGAAATGAAAGAAATTTTAGCAAACTTAAAAGTAGATAGAAATATATTAATCGTTGTTGATGAATTAGATGATAATATCGTTTTAGCAACACGTAATTTAAATAATGTATTATTATTAAGTGCTGATGAAATTAATACAATGGATGTTGTATCAGCTCATGCCTTAATTGCTACTGAAAGTGCTATTAAATCAGTAGAGGAGGCTTTAAAATAATGAATAGTTATAGAGATATTATTAAAGGACCAATCGTTACTGAAAAAAGCTCAGCATTAGCTGATAAGAATGTTATAGTATTTAGCGTTGATCCAAAAGCCAATAAAACACAAATTAAACAAGCAGTAGAAGCAGTTTTCAATGTTAAGGTTGAAAGCGTAAATACATTAAATGCTCCTACAAAGAAAAAAAGAGTTGGACGTTATATGGGACGTACTAATAAAGTAAAAAAAGCTATCGTTAAGTTAGCAGAAGGAAGTTCAATAGAACTTAACTAATCTAAAGGAGGATTATACATATGGCAATCAAAAGTTATAAGTCAACAACTAATGGTAGACGTGGTATGACTACTTTAGATAATAGTGAATTAACTAAAGTAAAACCAGAAAAATCGTTAGTGGTTACATTAAAGAAAAATGGTGGTCGTAATAATCAAGGAAGAATCACTGTAAGACACCAAGGTGGTGGCGAAAAAAGAAAATATCGTATTATTGATTTTAAAAGAGATAAAGATGGTATTTTAGGTACAGTAGCTTCTATTGAATACGATCCAAACAGAACATCAAATATAGCTCTTATTAATTATGCTGATGGAGAAAAAAGATATATTATTGCTCCAAAAGGTTTAAAAGTAGGAGACAAGGTTGAAAGTGGAGAAAATGCTGATATTAAAGTTGGTAATTGTCTTCCACTTGCAAATATTCCTGAAGGTACAGTTGTTCACAATGTAGAACTTAAAGCTTTAAAAGGTGGGCAATTAGCTCGTTCTGCAGGTTCTAGTGTACAAATTTTAGGTCGTGAAGGAAATTATACATTACTTCGTTTAACCAGTGGTGAAGTTCGTAAGGTATTAAATACTTGTCGTGCTACTATTGGTGAAGTTGGTAATGAAGATTTTGAATTAGTAAACTTAGGAAAAGCTGGTCGTAAAAGACATATGGGAATCAGACCTACCGTTCGTGGTTCTGTTATGAATCCAAATGATCACCCTCATGGTGGTGGTGAAGGTCGTGCACCAATCGGACGTAAAGGACCAGTTACACCTTGGGGTAAACCTGCACTTGGTTATAAAACTCGTAAAGGTAAAAAACAATCAGACAGCTTAATAGTTCGTCGTCGTAAAGTTAAATAGAAGGGATGGTTACTATGGCAAGAAGTCTTAAAAAAGGGCCTTTCGCTGACGAAAGTCTAATAGAAAAGGTAAAAAAGAATAATAGTACTGATAAAAAAGAAGTTATTAAAACTTGGTCACGCCGTTCAACAATATTCCCTGAATTTATTGGTAATACATTCGCTGTTCATAATGGAAGAGAATTTGTTCCTGTTTATGTAACAGAAGATATGGTAGGACACAAATTAGGTGAATTTGTTCCAACTCGTAAATTTGGTGGTCATGGCGATGACAAAGGTAGAAAATAATAGACCAAGGAAGGAGGACTAAAATGGAAGCAAGAGCGATAGCAAAGGGAGTTCGTATCCCACCTCGTAAAGCCCGTTTAGTTATAGATTTAATACGTGGAAAAGACGTTTTAGAAGCAGACAAAATTTTAAGTAATTTAAATAAAGAGGCTGCAAGGTTAATACGTAAGGTTTTAACTTCAGCAGTAGCTAATGCTGAAAATAATGCAGGTTTAGATAAAACTAAATTATACGTTAAAACTGCTTATATTAACGAAGGTCAAACTTTAAAAAGAATGAAATTTGGTTCACGTGGACACGTTGATCCAATTAAGAAAAGAACAAGTCATATTACAATAATTGTAAGTGAGAAAAACTAAGTAAAGGAGGAACACTTGTGGGTCAAAAAGTTAGTCCAATAGGACTTAGAGTTGGTATAAACAAAACTTGGGAATCTAAATGGTATGCTGATAATAAAAATTTTGCTACTTATCTAGATAAAGATAATAAGATTCGTAAGTTTTTAGCAAAAAAATTGAAAGATGCTTCTGTATCAAGCGTTCTTATTGAAAGAAATAATAAGAAAACAGAAGTTATCATTAATACTGCTAAACCAGGTGTTGTAATTGGTCACGGTGGCGATGAAATAGAAAAACTAAGAACGGAAATAGCTAAATTAGTTAATGAAGATGTTAAAAGCATTCAAATTTCTATCAAGGAAGTTAAAAATCCAGATTTAGATGCTGCTTTAGTAGCTGAAAATATAGCTCGCCAAATCGAAGGACGTGTGTCATTTAGAATAGCCCAAAAAAGAGCAGTAAGAAATACAATGAAAGCCGGAGCAAAAGGAATTAAAACTTCTGTTTCAGGTCGTTTAGGTGGAGCTGATATGGCTCGTACTGAAGGTTATATTGAAGGAATTATTCCCCTACATACTTTAAGAGCAGATGTTGATTATGCTCATAAAGAAGCTAATACTACTTATGGTAAAATTGGCGTTAAAGTATGGATTTGTAAAGGTGAAATACTTCCTGAAAAAAATAAGGGAGGTAATGTAGATGGCACTAATTCCAAAAAGAACTAAATTCCGTAATCCACACCGTCTTCCTTATGAAGGAAAAGCAAGAGGTAACACTAAAGTTAATTTTGGTGAATACGGTTTAATGGCAATGGAAGGCGCTTGGATTACTGATCGTCAAATCGAAGCAGCCAGAGTTGCAATGACACGTTATATGAAACGTGGAGGAAAAGTTTGGATAAACATTTTCCCTCATTTATCTTTAACAAAGAAACCACTAGAAACTCGTCAAGGTAAAGGTAAAGGTTCTCATGATGCATGGGTTGCAGTTGTAAAAGAAGGAAAAGTTATGTTTGAAATAGCTGATGTTAGCGAAGAAGTTGCACGTGAAGCATTCAGACTTGCTATGCATAAACTTCCTGTCAAATGTAAGTTTGTAAAAAAGGAAAGCGGTGAATCTAATGACTAATCAAGAAATTAGAAAGTTAACAGATGAAGAATTAATCGCAAAAATTGAAGAATGTAAAGTAGAATTATTTAACTTAAGATTTTCCCAAGCTACAGGTAATCTAGAGAAACCTTCAAGAATAAGAGAATTAAGAAAGTTAGTTGCACGTATGAAAACAATTTTACGTGAAAGAGAACTATCTGAAAAATAATAGGAGGAAATATGCAAGAAAAAAGAGTACGTGAATTAGTTGGTAAAGTTATAAGCGATGCTAATGATAAGACAGTTACTGTTTTAGTTGAAACTTATAAAAATGCTAAATTGTATGGAAAAAGAGTTAAATATTCTAAAAAATATGCTGCACATGATGAGAAAAATATTGCTAAAAAAGGTGATATTGTACGTATTGTACAAACGAGACCATTATCTAAAACAAAACATTTCCGTGTAGTGGAAGTAGTAGAAGAAGCTGTTATTTTATAACACTTAATGACGAAGGAGGATTAATATATGATTCAACAAGAAAGCCGTTTAAAAGTTGCCGATAACTCTGGAGCAAAAGAATTATTAGTAATTCGTGTGCTTGGTGGGTCAAAGGTAAAAACTGGTAATATTGGAGATATAGTGGTAGCTACTGTTAAAAGTGCAACACCTAATGGTACTGTTAAAAAAGGTAAAGTTGTAAAAGCCGTAGTTGTTAGAACAAAATTTGGTCTAAGAAGAGAAGATGGTTCTTATATTAAATTTGATGATAACGCTGCCGTTATTATTAAAGATGATAAGAGTCCAGTTGGAACTCGTGTCTTTGGACCAGTCGCACGTGAATTACGTGACAAAGATTTTATGAAAATTATATCACTTGCTAAAGAAGTGTTATAGGCGTTTGGAGGAATGAAAATGAACTTTAAAACTGGAGATAAAGTAGTTGTCATTTCTGGTAAAGATAAAGGTAAAGAAGGAAAAATTACTACTACTTTAAAGAAAGAAAACAAAGTAGTTGTTGAAGGTATTAATATAGTTAAAAAACATATTAAACCAAACGGTCAAAATGCTGGTAGTATCATTGAAATGGAAGCACCAATCCATGCTTCTAATATTATGATCGTTGATCCTAAAACTGGAAAACGTACTAGAATAGGGCATTCTACAGATAAAAAAGGCAAGAAGGTTAGAGTAACTAAGAAATCTAATACTAATCTTGATTAATTGGAAGGAGGGTATATTATATGAACCGCCTAAAAGTAAAATATGATACAGAAATCGTAAAAAGTTTAAAAGAAAAATATAATTATAAAAATGTTATGGAAGTACCAAAACTTGAAAAGATAGTTGTAAATATTGGTTGTGGAGATGCTACTGGTAATTCTAAATTATTAGAAGCTGCTATGCATGATCTTGAAATTATCACAGGACAAAAGCCAGTTGCAACTAAGGCTAAAAAATCAATTGCTGGTTTCAAATTAAGAGAAGGTCAAGCAATTGGTTGTAAGGTAACTCTACGTGGGGAAAATATGTATAACTTCTTGGATAAATTAATTAGTATTACACTTCCACGTGTAAGAGATTTTAGAGGTATATCTAACAAAGCATTTGATGGAAGAGGAAACTATACATTAGGTCTTACAGAACAGTTGATTTTTGCCGAAATTGAATACGATGATGTAGTTAAAGTACGCGGAATGGATATTGTTTTTGTTACAACAGCAAAAACAAATGAAGAAGCTTTAGATCTATTAAAAGGTTTCGGAATGCCATTTAAAAATAATTAAATATTAGGAGGAAAATATGGCTAAGAAGAGTATGAAAGTAAAAGCTAGTCGTGAACCTAAATTTGAAGTACGTAGATATACTCGCTGCAGTCGTTGTGGCCGACCACATGCAGTCTTAAAAAAATACGGAATTTGTAGAATTTGTTTCAGAGAACTAGCATACAAAGGACAAATCCCAGGAATGAAAAAATC
>CANRJK010000006.1 GCA_947630955.1 uncultured Bacilli bacterium
TCAATTAAAATGCCTATTGATTTAAATATTGCATATGCTGAATACATTAATCAGTCATAAAGTTTAACACAACTTTTAACAAAAAAGTTGAATCTCTTTTTGGAGATGGAGTATTCTGGCTAGTTCTTGCTATAATTACTGTTATAAATATGAAAAGACAAAATGGCAAAAAGAAATCAAAATAGGCGCTAAGATAGTGCCTATTTTATATTTATAAGATAAAATTTATTTTATTCTTTAAGTAAAAATGACTATTAATTTAAACTTTTTAATGTTAAACTAATATAGTAAATATCTATTTATATAGAGGTGAGATTATGAAATTCATAGAAAATTTAAAAAAAGAAGAATACGAAGAGTTTGTTCAAAATAGTTTAAATGGTCATTTTATGCAAAGTTACGATTTTGGTCAAATAAGAAAAGAAAAAAATTTTATTCCCCACTATGTAGGAATCAAAGAGAAAAATAAGCTTGTATGTGCTGCTTTATTACTCGAGAAAAAACTTATCTTAGGTTATAGCTACTTTTATTCACCTAGAGGTTATGTTATTGATTTTTTTAATCAAAAATTACTAGAAGAGTTTACTAAATATTTAAAAGAATATGCGAAAAAGAAAAAAGCTATCTTTATTAAGATTGATCCCGCTATTAAATTACACAATATTGATTCTGATGGTAATGTTCTTAAAGGAGATGATAACCATAAATTGGTTGATAATTTAATTAGTCTTGGTTATAAACATTTAGGTTATAATCTTGGATTTGAGCATGAACAGCCAAGATTTACGTTCCGTATCGATGTTGATAAGGATTGGGAACAAGTTTATAGTAGTATGCACCCTACCACTAAAAAAATCTTAAACAAAAAAAATCAATATAATCTAGATATATATAAAGGAACTGAAGATGATATTGAAAAATTTTATTTAACAATGATTGAAACCGCTAAAAGAGAAAAAATTATTCAATCACCTATTACCTATTATCAAAATTTTTATCACTTATTTCATCAGGATAATTTAAGTGACTTATATATTGTTAAAGTCAATATTAAAAATTTAATTGAAACATTTGAAGAAAAAATTAAAAGTGTCTCTAACGAAATTGACACACTAAATAGTGATAAATATCAAAACAAAAATAAATCACAAAATAAAATTAATGATTTAAATAATCAAATAAATAAACTAAATAAAGATTTAGAACAAATAAAGCAGATAAAAGAAAAAGAAGTAATACTATCTTCAATCATTACTGTTAAATATAAAGATACAGTATGGACTGTTCATGGTGGTAATAACTCATTATTGATGAATTTAAATGCTAATTATCTACTTTATTATACAATTATTAAAGAAGCTCATGATAATGGTTTTAAAATAGTTGATTGCTTTGGTACTTGTGGCATTGCCAATCCTGATAAAAGTAATCCTATTTATGGTATTCACTCATTCAAAAAGAAATTAGGTGGCGAATATATAGAATTTATTGGAGAATTTGATTTTGTTGTTAATAAATTTCTTTATTTCGCATATAAAAAATTAATTCCTATCTATCGTAAAATAAAATCATAGATTGTTATCTATCCCATTTTGCGATATAATGTTTAGAGTAACGAGGTGTTGTATGAAAAAATTCTTAAAAAAGAACTGGAAAAAATTATTATTTACGTTTTTATCTTTATTCCTTATTTTTGGAACATTCTATTTAATATTTGCTGTTACCTTGTATAAAGGTATCGAAAATATGATTCGTATTATCGCATGTTTTACACTTATCGATGCTTTAATACTTTTTATTGTTTTATTAACTAAATTTAGAAGAAAAATTGTGGTTAAGGGTTTTGTTATTTGCTCTATATTCGTTTTTATATATACCTTAACTATTACTTTTGCTGGTTATAAAATAAATAATATTTATAATAAAATATCTAGTATAAGTTCTAATAATTATGATTATTACTCAACTAGTATTATTACAAGAAGCGATAATGAAGCATCTAGTATCAAAGATATTGATGATGAAAAAATAGCGATGATTAAAGATGAAGATGATTATGAAGGATATGAACTCGCTAATTTAATTATTGATGAGAATAATTTAGACCGAAAAAATATAGTTAAATACGATAATTATGTTGATTTACTAAATGATTTAATTGATGGAAAAATAAATTTTGCTTTAGTCCCTACTAATTATGATTCAAGATTTGCTAGTAATGATGGGCTAGAAGATATTAAAGATAAAACAAAAATTATCTTTACTAAAAAAGAAAAGAAAGAAAAAGAATTAACAGAAAAGAAAAAAGCTAAAAGTTTAGACGAACCATTTACTGTTTTAGTTATGGGTGTTGATACTGTAAATGATGGTTTTTCTAGTGGCTTTAATGGCGATGCTTTAATTTTGGTTACCTTTAATCCTAAGACAACGAACGCTACTATTTTAAGTATTCCAAGAGATACTTATATGCCAATCTCTTGTATGGGTGATCGTAAAAACAAAATAACCAATGCTGGATGGCATGGTGAAAAATGTATAATTAATTCCTTAGAAAATTTCTTTGGCATTGATATTGATTATCACGTAAAAATTAATTTCAATGGTGTTGTTAAATTAGTTAATGCTGTTGGTGGTGTTGAAGTTGATGTTCCTTATGCTTTCTGTGAGCAAAATAGTAAACGTCAATGGGGACGTAATACAATTAAGGTAGAAAGTGGTAAGCAAGTTTTAAATGGTGAACAAGCACTTGCTTTTGCTCGTCATCGTAAAGTTACACAATACATGGTCAACTATTGTGGTTCTAAATACGTACAACATGCCAACTACTGGAATGATTTTGTAAGAGGTCAAAATCAACAAATAATTATTAATGCCTTATTAAATAAGATTAAAAATATTGATAGTTTTAGTAAAATCGAAAGTATTTTAGATACTATTAGTAATAATATGGAAACAGATATCTCAACCGATAACATATTATCTTTATATAGTTTAGCTAAAGATATTCTAAAAAAAGCTGCTAGTCAAGAAGAAGCTTTCAGTATGCAGAAGTTATATTTATCTGGTCATGATGCTATGATATATGATTACAGTTTCAAAAATAATGCTGGAACCAAACTTGTCTTATATAACTATGCAATTTATAAAGAGTCAAAAGAAGCTGTTATCAAAGCTATGAAACAAAATTTAGGTTTAACAGCTATTACACCAGTTAAAAAATTTAGTTTTTCTATCAAAAATACATATGAACCATATGTAATTGGTAAAAATGCTGGGGTAACATCTGACTTAGAATTAATGCCAAGCTTTATTGGATCAGATGAAAGTGTTGCTAAAACATATGCTAATAGTCATGGTATTAATTTAAAAATAAATTACGTAACTGGAAAATCATGGCAAAGAGTTGGACAAATCCTTTCTCAAAGTGTTCCTGAAAAAACTGATTTAGACATGTTAGATACTAGTCATAGTTTAACTATTACCGTTGTTAAAGAATTACCAACTACAGTTGTTGATACTCCAAATGATAGTAGTAGTACTGATAATAATGCAACGGATGAAACAACTGATGATGAAAATGAAGATAGTCAAAGTGATGATAGTTCTTCAACTGATGAAAATACTGATACATCAAATAATTAATAAAAAAGCATTTCTCTTTTTTAAGAAATGCCTTTTTTTATAACTGTTTTACTTTTTCATAAGTTTCAAAATTTTTAATTAGAATATCTTTTAGATATGGTAATTCATTATAATAACAAGTATCTTTAATTATATTATTACATCTTCTTATAACACGATTTATATCATCAACTGTTATTTTTTGACTAAATGAAGTATTAAAAGAAGTTACATGTTGATTTATCTTTTCTATTGTCTTTAAAATAATATCATCAAGAAGTGATAAATTAACTCCACCATCCATCTTACCCAATAGAACTTTTTCTGGTTCACATCCTTTACATTGCTTACAAGGTTTAAATGATAAACTAGAGCCATTATCATCTATTGATAAAATATAAGTCATTAAACGTGATTGCTCACTTGTATCAAAAACGTCTTTATAACTTGAAAAAGAAATCTCACAATAATCTATCATTTCATCATCAGTAACAACAAGATTTATCCTCATATTGAATGGTTCTTGTAAATTCATAATACTTTGAGCTGTTATCATAAGCTTTTGATTATCTTCACGTCTTAAAGAAACGATCATATTCTTATCAATAAAACAAGCTACTAGTCGTTTATCTGTTTTAGAAATAAAATATGAACTATCAGATCCAACATAATCTTTAGAAATTGAAAATTCATTATTATTTAAATTACACTCTATAGCTGTATTTTCATATTTATCTTCAGGATTTCCTGTTTTCTTTTCGTAAAAAATTCCACCATCATTAGTAAATTTAACACTCAAATCACTACCATTATATAAATAATGTTCAAAAGAAAATCCTTTAGCGTGATTAAATATTTCTTCGGTTGGTACTTCGTATGTTGCATATTCTAAAGCCACTTGTTCCGATATGATATGATCATCTAAATCATGATACTTAGGATAATAGCTACCCTTTGAAGACATAAATTTTTCTGTCTTTTTCATATAATAAATTATTTTTGGTAAAATCTTATTATACAAATTATCTTGACTATATAATTTATCGTTACCTTGTGATATTTCAAAATCATAAGAACTATCTAAAGATACATCATTAAAAAGTTGGAAATAAATTTTATCTTTTTCATAAAAATAATAACCTAAAGATTCAATAATATCTTTGACAAAAGACATTAATTCTTTTTCCCCAAAAATCAATTCTTTATCAAATTGTAAGCGTACTTCTATATCATCGTCATAATCATCATCCATAATAAGAATAATACCAATTGGGCATAAACCATTATCATTTAAATAAATCATATAGCCTTGACATCCTGATGAAATATCGAAATTATCTGAACAGTATTTAACTGCTTCTGCTAGTTTTAAATTAACTCTCTTTTTTATTTCATAAAAATCATTAATTAATTTATCATTTATCTTACGAAATTCTATTTTATCATTGCTACATAATTTAATATCTGCATATTTTATCAAACCCAAAACCTCCCACATATTACATAATAAAAAAATGGCTGCCCCAGTTAGATTCGAACTAACGCATCATGGAGTCAGAGTCCACTGCCTTACCGCTTGGCTATGGGGCAATATCTTCGTCCAAATATATTTTAACACAAAACATTAAATTAAAACAACAAAAAAACAAATTTATCGGTTATTATATTTAAATTTATGATACAATAAACTTGTAATTAAGGGAGTTTTTATGGATAAAGTTTTAACTAAAAAAGAAAATCAAAAAAGTATCGTTATAATGCTTGATTTAGATGGTGTTATTGACGGATTAAATGATGAAAAAGCAAAATTATTTATAAATCTATTATGGGATTTTAAAAATCTTATTCAAGTGGATGAAATTGTTTTCTTTTTATCGAGTCATACTTATAAAATAGAACCCATTAAAAATGCCCTTGATATATTTAATAAGTATTTAAAACCTGCAATTACCATTGGAGAAAGTTATTATTTATTTGGTAAATATAATTATCAAATAGATAAAAAAGAAGAATTATATTTTGGTTATAATCTTAATAAAATTAATATGTTAGAAAAGTATTATTTAACACCTAATGTTAAATGGTGCGCTATTATTGATGACTGCATTAAAGTTCAAGATGTAAAAAAATATCAAATGATAAGACCGATGACACTTTTTACTCCATCACAGGATAAAGACAATTCAAAGTTAGAAAATGCGATGTTCTTTAGTACAACCACAAATGGTTTTGATGGAGCCTTAGAACTTTTAAATCGTTTTAAAATTTTTTTAGAACAATATAAATTAGACCAAATATTTGAGTTACAACAAAAAGCTTTATTTTATCCAAGTCTTTCTGAACTAATAAATCTTTTAAATAATAAGGAATATGATTTGCTACTAACATACCTAAAAACATTTCCTTTGGATACTTCTTTTTATGAAAAACTTGCGAAAACTATTGAAAGTGATAATCTACATATTCATCCTAAATACTTAGATAAGTTTAAAGAAATTGTTGAAATCATTAATCAAAATTTAAAAGAAGAAACTGGCGTTAAAATCAATATTCTGACTTAAAAAGACGACTTAAAGTCGCCTATTTTTTTTCGATTTTATCAATATTAATTACTTCACTTTGATAATGATATACAACTTTTACTTCATCATCATTTTTTAGAAAAGGTAATATATTTTTATTGATTTTAATTGATACAGAATATTTATTATTATCATCATCTTGGAAATAATAATAAGTATTACCATCTATTGTTACTGTCTTTAAATTATGAATTTTGATATTTTTTTCAACAGTTTCTTTGTCACTTTTATCATTTGTTTTATTAGCCAAATAATTTTGAGCAGCTTTTTCTATACCCTCTTTATAGTCAGTAACAACAACATTTTGATAATCTTGAACATCAATAAAAGCATACATCTTAACTAAACCAGCGTTATCCTTTAAAGAAACTAAATAAGTTGGTTTATCTTTTAGATTAATTAACAACGGAAAAGTTGAACGATATTTCATCTGTTGAACCTGTCCTTCAGCACTTGCCATTGCAGAATATTCTTCAGCACCTGGTACAGCATAATAATGCGTTTCTTTTGTTCGCATATTAGTCAATATAAATCCAACATTGGCTTCATCTGCTAAAGTTGAGGTAATACCCGTATATAAAAAGACATCATCATCCATAACCATATAATTATAGCCTTCAGTCGTAGCAACCACGTTTTTTTGACCAAAAATAGAATTTAGAAAACCTCCACGATATTTACCCCAATCATCGGTCTGTTCAATAATTAAATCAGCATAATAAACATGATCTACCCACTTTGGAACATCTTTTAATTTATAGCGATTACTTTTACCTGTTATAGGATCTAAAGCTACTATTCCTGTTACTTCTTCTTTCATATTAATACCAGTATATTTAATGGTTGGAACAATCCAATAAGGATTTCCTTCATTGTCTATCTCAAAAGAAGGCGTTCCAAAAATAACAGTTGGATATGAAAAACGTAATTTGCGCATTAAATTCTCATTAAACATAGCACTTGGCATATACTTCATACCCTTATCCAACTTAATTAATTGTGTTTTACCATTAACAGAATTAACAGTAATATACCCTTTAACACCTTCAGCACGATTAGCAAAATACTTAATCACACCAGAATATTCTAATGGAGTTACTCGCATAATTTCATCATTGTAATTAATTTGAGTATATAAATCTGATACATCAAATTGAGAAACTAACTCTGGCATTTCTCCCATAACACGATCGCCCAATTTTTGACTTGACTCTTTATCTAATAAAGGAATCTTTTTAAAATCAACCTCAGCTACATCTTCTTCAAACTTATTATTTTCATTAATTGTAATTCTTTTAGAATAACTTTTAGAATTAAAAATTGGTGATAAAGCTAAATTAATAACCAATCCACAACCAACAATAACAAAAATAAGAATAAAAACTACTTTAGTTGATGTATTTACTTTACTTAAATTAATTAATGATGATCTTGCGGCTGAAATCATTAACGATGTAATTACATAAATAACTAGCAAAAAAACGACAAAAAGCCAAAAAGTAATACTATGAATATTTATTGGTGGTAAAAAAATATAAAACAATACAAAGCCAAGTAACAAAGTTATAATAATTGGTAATAAAACTACTTTATAAAAATTAGTATTTATTTTTTTCATAAATCCTCCCATTTAATTATAATAAATATTATACATCATAAATAATTAAATTGAAATTTTTTTTTGCGCAAAAATATAATTAAACTATTTTTCAAACTTTTGAATCTTTCTAATATTAATTCCTGTCATTAATATTGATAAAGTTAAGATAACCATCACAATATTTAAAACTACCTGACTTTTACTTAATCCAGCTATTAATAAGATAAAATAGCCTAAAATTCTACCACTATTTAAAATACCTTCTCTAATAGCAAAAAATTCACACTGATTATTTTGATCGATAATATAACTATCTGATATATTAAATAATCTTATTTCTCTTGTTAAAGTAAGTAACGATGTAAAAATAACATAACATACATTATAAATAATTATTGTCAAATTATTTCGCCAAATTAATAATATAAATAATGACAAAATAGGAATAATACTGGATACAATAATAAAATTTTGATCACTCCTATTTTTATAAATTTTACCATAAAGATGAACAAATATAATCGATAAAATAGTTGTTATAGAGGTTATAATTCCTAAGTTTAAATTAGTTTTAAAAGAATTAAATATTAAGATTGTCATTAATATTTCTAAAGCCCCACCACTAACATTCATTCCGACAAATAGTTCTACTAAAAACATATTTTTTATTTGTTTATTTTTTATTATTTTATTAAATGTTTTCTTTAAATTAAATTTAGATAATTTATTATTTTCTTCTGGTATTATTAGAAAGGAAAGTACTATTTGAAATAATGAGATAATTAAAACAATGACAGCTGTTAATTCGTAATTAGTAACAGTTATGATTGAACCTAATAATATAGGACATAATATTCCTACTATTGAACAGACAATCTTAGATTTAACAGTATATTCCGTTCGGTAAACATTATCAATTTTATTAATTACAAATAGGTTACGAGGAAACCAATAAATACTGGAAGATATTCCATATAAAGTAGCAATTAAAGCTAAATGGTTTACTATATCTTCTTTTAAAATAATAATGGTTAATATATAAATAAAATTTAAAATAACGCCAATTCTAAACATACCAATTCTAAATTTATTTTTAACAATACTTGCTACTACAAAACTAAAAATAGCTAACAATATATAAGAAAAAATATAATAAATAGATAAATCAACAATACTTTCTGCTGATGTTTTTATAAAATAAGCTGTTAAAAATGGTCCTAAAAATAATGAAATTATCTTTGTTGCCGCATCAATCGCAATTATGATATTTCCTTCTAATTTAGTATTCTTCATAACATTCCTACATTATTTCTTCGATTAAATCAGAGACATTTGAAACTTCTTTAATAGCTACCTTTTTAAGTTCGTCAACGGAATTTTTGATAGCATACCCCTTATAATCTTCTATCATTTTTATATCACTATAACCATCACCAATAGTATAAACATCATCTTTATCGATTTTTAATTTTTCAACTAAAATATTAATAGCTTTTGATTTATCAATTTCTTTAGATATTATTTCTACAGAGTTTTCTGTAACATAATAAGAATTAACATAATCATGGTATTTATCATTAATAATTTTATTAACATCCATTGCTTCTTCTTTAGAATTATATTTAACATGTATTTTAGTCAAATTTTTATGTTCAAAAGATACTCTACTATCTAATTCACTACAACAAAAATTACTTATGGACTTATCTAGTCTTAGATCATTTTTAATATTATTTATAATATTATTATCAATATGATAATTTATAAAAACTTGATTTTTTGCATCTAATATTGTAGCGCCATGATTAATAATTACATAATCGTAATCAAAATGATACATATCTAATTTATTATGAAAATCAAGATAACTTCTACCAGTCGCTATAACAAAGATATTTTCTTGTTTTCTAAATTCTGCTACAGCTTGCATATTTAATTTCAAACTTTCTTCATCAATGAAAAAGGTTTGGTCATAATCACTAACTAAAACTTTTCTTTTCGCGTCCATTCCTAAAACCTCCAATAATTTTATGTTTTAATTATACCATATATTTCTATATTTTAAGAAAAAAAGCAAAAGAAAAAACCTCAAAAAAGGTTATCCTAGAAATACTTTTTACAACTTTTATTTATTTTTTAAATGCCTAATTTAGTGTCAATTTTTATTGTATAAGAACATCTGTCCACTATAATGTTCATGGATACATTTGAATATATCAGGTGTTTTACCTTTCAATTATCAAAAGATAAAAGAAAGGTGGTGGTTCATTATGACAAAAAGAGAACTTTCTCAATTTATTATAATTCTGCTATTATTCTTTGTAGTAATCACCTTACTATTTAGATAATAAAAACATCTGATTTCAACAATCGTTGATTTCAGATGGAATCCATAAGGGATAACATCTGATTCTGGCAATCAAATGTATCCTTTTTTATTTTATGCAAGTTTCCTTGACAAATGCATCATAGCATAAAAGCGCACTTCTACCAAGGACGTTTTCTATCTTAACTCGAATTTTCCGAGTATTAATCAATTTGGTGGAGGCGATGAGATTTGCACTCATGTCCGAAAATACCAACCCCTAAACATCTACAAGTTTAGTTAGTTAGAAATTTACTAAAAATTGTTAGTAACTAACAACTCAATTTTTAGTTTGCTTATTAAATTCATTATTACTATAAGCCTCATAATAATATATCCCACTAAATCGAACCTCTTATATCTCCCGTGGGCAAAGAAATATAAGAAGTGCCTTCTAATCTATTAAGCGAAAGCTAAATTTAATCTGTTTCCAGTTATTTTATTGTTTGTACTTAACGTGTACCTCCGACTTGCCATCTAAGTACCAGTAAATCCGTCGAAACTAGACGCCCCCAAGTACTAAAAATTATAGCATATTTATTCCTTAAAATCAATTTTTATTAGGTGCATAATTATATCATTATAAGAAAAACATTTTACATTTTTTCCATACTCTTTTTCTTCAATAACCGTAAAAACATTATCATATAATTTATCAATTGTTACAGTATATGTTTCATATTTGTTTCGTCCTAAATTATATTTTATTTTGGCCTTAGTTCCAATTTTATTTTCTAAATATTTTTTTACTTGATATATATTCATCTAGGATACCCCATATACATTGTTCCCTTAGTTATAATTCCACCTATACCATCTGAACCATATTTAGTATGTTCAATAATTTCTTTTAAGTTAATATCATTATTAATATCAGAAAGGCTCATTTTAGCTGCTATAATAGCAGGATCTAATGCATGAATATTAATTCTTTTAGGTGATGATGCAAAATTAGCACCAGCCTTTATCAATTCTTCATAATTTGACTGACATGCTCCAGCAATAACAATTAATTTTTGATGACTACTTTCAAAACGTCTAGCTTCTTTAACAGCTTCGACAAAACGATTACTATTTTTATAAGCATCAAGATCTTGATATCCACCCTTTTTCTTATAGTAAGCATCATGACCTGTTATAACTAAGATATTGGGTTGATAATCTTCTAATAATTGATAAATATCACTTGCAATTTCATCTTCTTTTTTAGTAAATCCAATAGCAGCTATATTAAGTGACTCATAATATTCAAGACATCTTTTTAAATAGTCAGCATCACCATCAATATGCAATATTTTTCCAGGTAAATAAAAGTACTCGCTATTACGATCAACCTTATCTTCTTTGAGTCGTTCTTGAAAAATTTTTTCTTTTTCTACATCACTTTGATTATCATATTTAACTAAATCATCAATGTAACTATCAGCATATAACCTAACATTTATTCCTTTAAGATAATAAACATCATCTTCAATATCAATAATGGTAAAAACAATATCATTGTTGTAAGAATCTCTAGTAACTAAATCACCTATCTTCATTAAATCACCTAATTAATTATATGAGGCAACTTATTATTTTATACTCATATATTATTATAGGTGGTTCAATGAGATGGTGGCGTAAGCGAGGTCTTTGGTATATTTTTTGTATTATCTTTTTTGTTATTATTTTTTATCAATTATTTATTACTTTTTTTATCGTAACACGTTTTAATGTTTTTTTACTTTTCTTTTTCTTTTTTCTCTTTTTTATTTCTCTGTTTCGGATATTTTGGTAGTTACAAATTGTTCTGTCAATTTTAAGTAATTTAATTTTTCATTCACTAATTTAACATTGTCAATTTCAATATTTGTTATAGCAAATTTTAAAGGAATGGATATTAGAGTTTTAAATAGAAATAATTCATTATCTTTCAAAGGAAAATTATTATTATAAATATTTAAAAGTTCATTCCAGTCATAAGTGTTATAGGTTTTTTGATATAGTTTATATAAATCAAAAAGAGGCAAACCGATTTTTGCATTGTCCCAACTTATTAAAAGATTATTACGAAAATGTTCTAGACTTAAATTATTATGGATAACAGCGACACGAATGCGATCTGTCTGTTTAATTTTTTCATACCATAAGTCTATATTTTGGTTACAATAATTTAACATTTTATAGACAAAACTTATATTACGAGCTAAAAGATAAAAAGAAGGACGCATATAAATACTATTTTCTACTTCCAGCATTAAATTATCGTAAAATATTTTAACATCGTCAATTTGTTTTTTTATTTTTTCATATATATCATTAATATCAAATTCACTTATTTTTTTATAATAAGTTGTTTTTTTATGTAAATTAGATACAACATTAATTAAATCAATCATTTTTTGTTCATCAGGTATTTCTACTTCATCGATATAATCAGATATTTCATAATCAGAATCAATTTGTAAGTTAGGATAATTATCAAAGTTACGATAATTTAAGTATTCATAAATATCTGTTTTATGAGGTTTTATCACAAAACGATTTTCCTTAGTATCAACAATAAGACATTTACCCTTTTTTTGATATTTAAAACAACATATATTATTTCTTTTTAATAAATCATTAATCTCTTTCATATGGAATGATTAGTTTATCACCATTTTTTAATTCATTAATTATATTATATTCCTTTAGAGTTTCCATAGATACATTGTATTTACTCATAATACTTTCAATCGTATCCTCATCTCTTACAATACATATGCGATATGTAATAAAATTATTATCTTTTCTAGCTTCACTTTTAGTGTCTTCAGTGATAACCTCATTCATTGCTGGCATATCTTCCTTAATGGTAAAATCACCGCCATCATCATCTATCAATTCACCTTTAGCCTCAACATCTTCAACAATATCTAAAAAACGTTTTTCGGAATTATTTTCTTCTTTAACTATTTTTTCTTCAGGAATATCTATTTCTTCTAAACCATCAATTACAATGTCAATATTTAATATCAAACGATTATTATCTTTTACTTCATAATAAAAATCATCAATATCAGCTTTTGCCTTACTAACTTCATAATTATCTTCAATATAGTTTAAATATGGTAATTCAATATTAAATTCATCTTGTTCATTTTCTTTAATCAAATATTCCCCATTAATTTTAAATTGACCTTTAATAGCGTGGTCATCTAAGTTAATCTGTTTATCAATAGCCATACTTAATATTTCATAAATATTATTTTTAAATAATATCTCTTTTTTAAAAGAATAAACTTTCTTCATCTAATCTCTCCTATCAATTAATATTATGACAACAGAGTTTTTAATATAACAAAAAAACTACCAAAGTAGTTTTTAAGCAATATTCTTTTTTTGTAATTTTCTAAATATTTTATTATTCTTTTGTTTAAAAAGTAGTTCACTAAATGATAAACCTGTTTTCATTTGTCTATTAGCTTCTAAAATTATTAGAATACGATTATTAATCATTTTTTTATCGTCAATAGAATTAATTTCCGTACGAATTTTTCTTATTGATTCAATATATTTTTCATTGTGATAAAAAATAGGTAAATATTTTTTTGTAAACTCTTCATCGTCGATAGCTTCTGTATGTGTAGATGCGATAAAATAATCAAAAACCAATGATTCAAATAAGGCCGGTTTTAGTTTTTCTATTTGTTCATCAGAAACACGGTTAACATTTAAATATTTTGTATCATCTTTTCTAACAGCCAATTGTTGTCTATAAAATGAAATAGCGTTTTGTCCACAAGATGAAGATAAATATTCTCTTAAAGGATCAATACTAGCTATTTTAATTTGATTATCTAAAGGACAAACTTCAACTACTAGATTAATTATATTTAAAATTTTTAATCGCAACTCATCTTCTAAATAATTATTGAAATAATAGTTAGCTATTGTACACATGACACTAAAAATAAAGTTTTCATCACCATCGTTAAAATGTTCTTTTAAGATTTCAATATAACTTTCATTATCATCTGCAAAAATTAAAGCTTGGACAAATTTTTGACGACAATATTCCGAATTTTTTAACTTATTCATTATTTTCAATACCTTTCACTAAATAATCATAGATTTCTTTATAATCTTCGACAAAGATAAATTCTAAATTATTTTTTATTTCTTTAGGAATACTTTCCATATCATCACGATTGGCAGCAGGGATAATAATTTTACTAATGTTATTTTTTATTGCTCCCAAACATTTTTCTTTAATACCTCCTACTGGTAAAACATGCCCACTTAAAGTTATTTCACCAGTCATAGCAATATCTGAGGCAAAATGAATTTTCTTAAAAGCACTAATGATAGATGTGGCAAGAGTAACGCCTGCACTTGGTCCATCTTTACTAACAGACGATGATGGTAAGTGAATATGAATATCATTTTTAATAAGTTCATTATAATCAATTTCAAAATAATCAGCTTTCGATTTAATATAACTTAAAGCAATTGTAGCGCTTTCTTTCATCATTTCACCTAAAGATCCCGTAAGAATTAAATTACCATTTCCAGCGTAATAGTTAACTTCAATCGGTGTAATTTCTCCACCATATGGTGTATATGATAAAGCACTAACGACACCAATTTGGTGATAATTAATTACGGGTTTAAACTTTATACGGCCTAAGTATTTATCTAAATCTTTACTTTTTAAAGAAACTTTAGTTTGATATCGATTATTTAAAACCATTTTTGTAACTAACTTACGAACAATAGTTGAAAGACATCTTTCTAGTTCTCTAACACCTGCTTCTTTAGTATAATTACGAATAATACTAAGTAAAAATTTATTATCAAGGTTGATAGTTTGTAAATTATATTCATTACATAATTTAGGGATAATATGTTTTTTAGCTATATCACATTTTTCAAATTCTGTATATTCTGATAATTTAATTATTTCTAAACGATCTAATAAAACATAAGGAATTTTTTCAACATTATTAGCTGTTAAAATAAACATAACATCAGATATATCATAATCAATATCAAGATAATTATCACGAAAATTAGTATTCTGTGATTTATCTAAAACTTCTAATAAAGCACTAGCTGGGTCTCCTTGTGTTCCCTTTTCCATTTTATCGACTTCATCAATTAAAATAACTGGGTTACTACTCTTTGCTATTTTTAAGCTTTCAATAATACGACCAGGATAAGCTCCAATATAAGTACGCCTATGTCCTCTAATTTCAGCTTCATCACTCATTCCACCAACTGATATTTTAGAAAATTTACGATTTAAACTATCGGCAATACTTTTAGCTAAGGTGGTTTTCCCAACACCAGGTGGTCCAACAAGACAAATGATTGGACTTTTTATCTTATCACTTACTTTTCGTACAGCTAAATATTCAATAATACGTTCTTTTACATCTTCTAAACCGAAATGTGAAGAGTCTAGTTTCTTTTTAATTAATTTCAAATCTCCATTTTCAATTGTCTTATCATTCCAAGGTAAAGAGAGTAAACATTCGATATATTCTCTTATCATTCCTAATTCAGATGACGTATTAGGTAGTGCAGCATAACGATCTAATTCATAATCTAATTTTTCCTTAACTTTCTCGTCAACATTTAATTTAGCAATTCTTTTTCGTAGTTCAAAAATTTCTGAATCTTTTAAATTGACATCCCCTAATTCGGCTTTAATTAGTTGTAGTTTTTCTTTCAAAATATATTCTTTTTGATTTTTATCAATTTCTTCTTGAACTAAAATATCTAAACGCGTTTCAATTTCATAAGATTCTTCATCTTTATAAATATCTTCTAAAACCATTTTAGTTCTTTTAAGAGGATCAATACAATTAATATATTCTAATTTTCGATCAATAGATATTTGTAGATGATTAACAATGATATCTGTTATACAGTCCAAACTTTTAGAATCATCAATTTGTGAAATAACACTATTACTAATATAAGGAACAACTTTAATATAATGACTAATTTCCTTTTTTAATTTACGACTGACAGCTAGATTAACTTCTTCTTCAACAAAAACAGAATCTAAAGGTGAGATAAAGGCACTAATTTTGCCTAAGTTATCTTCATATTTATTAATAAATGCTCTTTTAAGTCCCGAAATAACAACTCTCGTATTACCATTTGGTAGTTCAATACGACTTTTGATAAGCGCTATAACACCAATTGATGGTAAATCTTTTAAGACGGTATTTTCTTCTAAATAGTCAATTTTCGTAACAACTAAAATTTGATTATCATGACACAGTAAGGCATCATCGATTAAGCTTTTACTTAGTTCATTATCAAATTCTAATCTTAGTTCATTATGAGGGAGAAGCACTATTTTTTTTAGTAGTATAACTGGTAAATTCATCTTTGTCATTGTGCACCTCCAACATCTACATATTGGCCTTTATTATAGTACAAATAAATTTCTTTGTAAACAAAAAAACAAAAAAACACTAAAAAATTTATTAGTGTTATTTATGTAAAACCTGTTTACTTTTTTCTTTACAAATATCTTTTAATTTACAATCAGCACATAATGGTGATTGAGCTTTACAATAATATCTACCAAATAAAACTAATTGATGGTGCAGACGACCTAAATTATACTGGTGAAATTTTTTATTTAGTTTTTTTTCAATTGTTAAAACATCATCATGACAATTAGCTAATTTTAAACGCCTACTAACACGGGCAACATGAGTATCAACAGCTATACATTCTTCATCAAACAAGTTAGATAAAACAACATTAGTAGTCTTTCTTCCAACTCCATCTAAAGACTGTAAATATTCTCGGTTATTAGGAACAATGCCATCATAATCTTTGACAAGCGCTTGAGCAATCCTAACGACATTTCTAGCTTTTTTATTAAATGTTCCAATTGGTCTTATAATTTCAATAATATCATCAACATTAGCTTGAGCTAATTTTTCAATCGTTGGATATTTTTTAAATAAAACAGAGGTTACCATATTAACTCTTTTATCAGTTGTTTGAGCACTAAGCATAACAGCTATTAATAACTCATAGTCTTTGCGATAATTAAGTTCACAACGAGGATTTGGGAATAATTCATCTAAATATTCAACAATCTGATTTGTCATTTAACCAGTCATAATCAAATAGTTCAACATTAGAACTTTTATTTTTTTGAAAATTTTTTTTATTTTTCTCAACATCCTCTTTTGTCTTAATTTTCTTTTTATGCCATTCAAATAAAATACGATCAATATAACGAAAATTGGAAATACCATTATAAATTGCTTCCTTTAGGGCACAAATAATAATTTCTTCAGAATAATCAATATCAAGCCAACCATTTATAATTTCAAACTCCATTGGCGTTAAACCACGTCCTAATTCTTTTTCAAATATTTCAAATAAATTGCTATTTTTCTTAGTATCTTTATTTTCGTTAACAATTGAAAAAGATAGTTTTTCATATAACAAATCTAAATTAATAACTTCACTACGAATATTATTTATTTTAACAATATTCAAACTAATAAGAGCTTTTTCCGTTAAATTATTAATAATTTCTAAAACCTCACTTATTTTTAAATCTAGATCTTGACTTATTTGTTTAGGATTATAAGTAGGATTAGTATTATTAATTAAATATATAATAACAATTAATTCTTGGTCAGTTAAGTTTATCTTTTTATAATTTAATAATAAAAGGCGTGGAAAACTTACATCTCTCATTTTTAATATATCGATAACTTGTTCCATCTTATCACCACCATAAAACAATTACTAACTAGATTATACTCTAAAATAAAAATTCCCGCAATTATTTTACCAAATTAGTTACTTTGTATTCATCACCAATTGTGATTACCGTATAGCTTTGTTTTGATAAAGGATATTTATCTAACCAAAAATTTTTTATGTAATCAATATAGGTTTCACTTAAAGTATTATCATAAAAAACAGCTTTATTAGTTTTGGTAAGTAAAATATCATTATGCGTTAAAAAGACAAAGTCACAACCATTACTTTGATTAATACATATAGTTTGCTTTTTATATAATATTTTATTACGCATTAATGTTAATTTACCAATTGTCTTTGCCTTAGCAATAAATACTTTATCTTCTTTATAATTATAATAATTATTCATATAGATATAATCAACATAATCAGTAAAGATCATCTTACTATTTTCAATATTATTATCAGCTACATAATCGATTAAATATAAGATATATTTATCTTCATATTTAAGGAGTAAAGAGTTACTGTTATTTAAATTAATTACGACAATTCCTAACTCCTCTTTTTTTAACTTAATATCAACTTTTTCTAATTTTTTATCAATCATTTTAGCATACACAATACAAAAATTAAAAATAAGTAATACTAAAATGACAATTAATTTCTTCATAAAACACCTACTAAATAGTATGTTTTATTCTTTTTAAATACGACATAATTTCTTCACGATTATTCTTAAGTTGCCCATCAATAATTTTTCTAGCTAAACAATCATATATTTTATTTATATGAGAATTTGGAATAATTCTTTTTAAATCATCAATATCGATATTTATATCATATCTAGATTTAATAGGCAGGTTACTATATATTTTTGTAGCATCGATATTTTTTAACTGCCCTACTAAGTTAGATACTTCTTTTCCATATTTATAAACATTATAGTCATTAAGCTCTAATTTTTCTAATTGTCTAACTTGATTAGCTATTTTTTTCTCTTTAGCTTTAAAAATATATTTATTATTTTTATCAATAGTTACCCACACTAAAAACATATCATCAAAATAGGTTATCCGATTTAAATCAAGTTCTAGATAATTATCAAGTTGATAATACTTTAAAATGTCTAATCTTTTTATTTTAATTAATTTTTCTATTTCTTCTTTTTTTCTTTGATATGATAATGTTCTTAATTCTTTTTTATACTTACAAATAGCTAAAACTAATTCACTATCAATTTGAAAATCTAGACATGCGCTAAATCTTATCGCTCGTAAAATTCGCAAAGGATCTTCTTCCATTTTCTTATAAGGATTACCAACGCTACGAATTATTTTATTTTTAAGATCATCTAAGCCATGCATTAAATCAATTAAATGACCTTCACTATCTAGGCATAAAGTATTAATTTTAAAATCACGTCTTTTTAAGTCTTCTTTTAAACTATTTACATATTCATATTTAACTGGCTTACGCTTTAAATAAATTAATTCTTTACGATAAGTTGTTATTTCAATTTTTGCTTTATCAGTTTGAATGGTCATAGTTGTATAATTAGGTTCTGAAATTGGATAAGCATTTAAAATTTTTTTTAAAGTATCAGGGTGGGCGTTTGTACAAAGATCATAGTCATTTGAAGGAATATTTAATAAATAATCACGGACATATCCACCAACGATATAAGCTTCATATCCATGTTTGTTTATTAATTGTAAAATTTTCTTTACTTCTAAATCCATTTTATATAAAAAAAATATGTTAAACATATTCTTTTAAATAGCATCTTCATTGATAATCTTAGATAAATTTTCTTTTAAATCCTTGTTAAACTTTGTTATCAATACTTTCAAAAGATTTTCATCATCAACTATCTTTAAAACATCATCTTCAAAAAGACATAATTTATAATCTTTATACGTTTCTGTATCTAATAAATAAACATAATTATTATTTTGATAAGCAATAGATGAAACTACTACATACTCTTTATCATTAGATAAAAGCAACAATTCTCCTTGTTCTAACATCTATTTACCACCTTTCTTATCTTCTTTTAAACTGATTACTAAAAAATTCTTTTTCTTCTTCGTTTAAATTCATATCTGATAAATCAACAACATCTTCATCAAAAGTATCGAAATCATAACTAACATCGCCATTATTTTTTTTCTTCTTATTGCGTGATTTATCAGCTTTATCATTAGATTTATCAAACTGTAAATTAATAAATTTAAAACCTTTATTTAAAGACAATATTACTGATGTATAATAAGCTACCAAACCCACTATTTTAGGCGCTAAATCACTAAAATAAGCATTCCCTCTTACAATATTGTAAATAGCAGCTCCAACATCTTTTATAACTGTTACAGGATTCATACCTTTAACCAAAGTCATAAATAGTAAAGAAATAAGTCCAATACCAGTAACAAAACCATACTTAACTTTCTTACAATCTTCTTCACTAGTTGCTTTCCATTTTTTCTTAATTGTATATATACCATTTTCTTTTTTGATTTTAGTTCGAGCTAAAAACGCTTCTTTTGATATAGGTAAATTATCATAAAATTCATCTGTCAAGACATCGTCTAAAGAAATATTATACAATTTTTGTAAATCATTTACTTGATCTTCAAAATATTCTGGATTATCAGCTACACAGTGAATAATATATCTTTGAAGATTAGATATAACCGATTCTTCATCAGAACCTTTAGCCATTAATTTAGTCATTACACCATAATCATGGATTGAAGTATCATCTGATAATTTAAGTTTTTTACTTGTTAAATATAGCAAATCAACTTCAGTTAAATTGTAAAATTGGTCAAAACTCTCTAAAATAGAACTTGCATGTTGATAATCACTAGTTTTAATATACGAAATAAGTTGCTTTATTAAAATGTCAACTAACTTATTCCATTTTTTCGCATCATCATAAACTTTAGATACATAGTAAAAATGCATCAAAAGAGAAAATATTTCTTTACTATCTAAGTTTTCATTACTTTCTAAATCACAAGATGATTTTATTTCATCTGTATCTAATTTTATCCATTTAGCTTCTAGTTCTTTTACCTCATCGATGTTAGCAGATATAAGGCTTTCATATCTTTTAATTTCTTCAGCGTTACATCCATAATAATTTTGAATTTTCTGAAGTAATAATTTTTTAAAAGTATCATTATATTCTGCTGACATGCAATATTTACTTACGATATATATAACTCTATATTCTGGATTTTTACAACTAAATGATTGTTTAAACAAATCATCAACCAGAAATCTTACTCTTTTTTCAGCTTCTTCATCTAAGGTTTCCTCATCTTCTTCTGGGGTGCTATTTTTAGCTAAAAGTTCAGAGAATTTTTGAAACTCAGAATGATAATACTTAGAAAAACATAATATAAAATCATTATAAAATTGCTCATCTTCTTCTTTTATATCATTAAGCCAATTACCTAAAGCCTCAATAAGTCTTTCATTATCAAGAAAGTTAGCTGAATGAAGGTAATCTAAAATACCTGCCATCTCTACATTGTTAATTGGTTTTTCACTATCCATAATATATTTTTTCATAGTTGGTAATATTTCGACAAAAGGGACATTTTCAAAAGCCTTTTTTATTCTTAAATAAGGAAGATTTTCAACTGGTTCCTCATCTTCAGAATTCTTTTTCTTCATTTTAGATGCATATTCTTTTTCATCAAAAGGAAGTGAAAAGTTTTTAGCAAGTAAGTTCCCATACCATATTTGTTCCTTAATTGTAACAACTTTTTGAGCTAAAACTCCAAGTAAATGTGGTAAATATTCCTCTATACTAGAAAAGTTTCGATTTTTAAAATCTTCTAAAACAAGGTTATCAAGATTTTCTTGGGTAACAGGAAAACGCTCAACGACTTTTAAAGCCCAGTCAAGATGATATAGTTTTAAAGCTTGTCCATTAAATTTATCTTTATATACCACATACATACGTTTTGATGCTTTTTCATTTAATAATTTTTTACCATTTAATTCTATTATTTCACTATCTTGCCATAATTTTCTCACTATAATCACTCCTCGACTACTATATAAAACAATTATAGCATATTTTTATTACGTTTTGTTAATTTTAAATAAAAAAAAAGCATTAAATTAATTTAATGCATCTTTTAATTTAGATCCAGCTTTTCCTGTAACAGCTACTCTTGCAGGAATATCAACTACTTCACCAGTTCTTGGATTACGTCCTTTTGAAGCAGCTTTATCTTTAGCTGTAAAAGTTACGAAACCTGTTAAAGCAACTTTTTTACTTTCTTTTAATCCTTTGATAACTCCATTCATCATAGAGTCTAATGCACGAGTTGCATCTGCTTTTGTTAAGCCAGTTTCTTCAGCAATATAATTTACTAAATCTGTTTTTGTCATTTGTCT
Source organism: uncultured Bacilli bacterium (assembly GCA_947630955.1). Lineage (GTDB taxonomy): Bacteria > Bacillota_I > Bacilli_A > RF39 > UBA660 > UBA5578. The sequence continues at coordinate 22,304 of CANRJK010000006.1, forward strand.
TACCTCCCTATAACTGCAAGCTATCATGCTTACATTTTAATGGTACCATATCTAAAACATAAAAGCAACATTTTTTTTGATTTTTTGTTTATTTTAAAGGTGTAAAATGACATTTATGACAAAGATAGTGATAAAAATTAAAATTAATAGCAGAATAATTAACTCACTTAAATTAATTATTGTCGCTTTTAAACGATTATTAGGTTCTTTATCTAACAAATCTTTATTATTAATTATCTGTTTTTTCTTTTGAAATATAAATTTTTTCATTATCTCAACCCCTATAAAGAAAAGAAACTAGGAATTTTTATTCACATAGTCTCTTATTTTTTTAAAATCTGAACCGCTCTCTAAATTTGTGTCATTTAATTTTTCAAAAAGTTTCTTTTGATCACGAGATAACTTCTTTGGAATTATAATTCTCAAAATGACATACATATTACCATTAATACCACTATTAATATTTTCAATTCCCTTTCCTTTTAAGCGATGTTTATCACCACTTTCACTACCTTCAGGAATAGTTAATTTAACATTACCATATAAAGTTGGTATTTCTTTTTTACAACCTAAAACAGCCTCAGTAATAGTAATTGGTAGTTCTAAATAAATATCTGAACCATCACGCATAAATAATTCATGTTCTTTAACATAAAACTCTAAATATAAATCACCATTAGGTCCGCCATTTAAACCTGGTTCTCCTTTCCCAGCAACACGAAGTTGATTACCATTATCAACACCAGCAGGGATTTTAACTTCAATATCAGTATTCTTAGTTGTTTTACCACTACCATGACAATAACTACAAACTTCATCGAATGTAACTCCATCACCATGACAATTTGGACAAGTAGTACGTGTTGCGAAAGAACCAAACATTGTTCTTTGCTCCGTTGTTACTACCCCTGTTCCATGACATTTACTACATCTTTTTTCGCCGTGTCCGCCTTTTCCATGACAATGAGCACAATCACTAGAAACAGGCACATTAATAGTCTTTTTAGTTCCAAAAGCAGCCTCTTCAAATGATAAATTAATACGCATTAACTTATCAGCACCTTTTCTTTTTCGATTACTTGATGAGGTACCACCAAAACCAAAACCAGAGCCAAAACCTGAACCAAAAATTTCACTAAAGATGTCGCCAAAATCGAAACCAGAAAAATCATAGCCACCACCATTTTGATCAAAAGCAGCATGACCAAATTGATCGTATTGTCTTCTTTTATCGGCATCACTTAAAACAGCATAAGCTTCTTGTGCTTCTTTAAATTTTTCAGCGGCACCGGGTTCTTTATTTACATCAGGGTGATACTGCTTAGCTAATTTACGAAAAGCACTTTTAATCTGTTTTTCATCAGCATCTTTAGAAACACCTAAAACCTCATAATAATCTCTTTTTTCCATACTACTTCACCTCTAAATCAATTTTTTTAATTCTTCTAATTTTTCTTTAAACATCGCTAAAGATGCTTTTATAGGCTCTTTGGTTGTCATATCAACACCAGCTTGTTTCAATAACTGAAGCGGATAATCTTTACCACCACTTGATAACAATTCTAAATAAGCATCACGAGCTTTGGTGTTACCTTTTAATATTTCACTAGCAATCGCGATAGCACTAGATAGTCCTGTTGCGTATTTATAAACATAAAAGGATGTATAAAAATGTGGAATACGAGCCCATTCATAACGGATATCATCATCACTAACAACCCTATCACCATAATACAATTTATTAAGTTGATAATAAGTATCACTAAAATTTTGTTCTGTTAAAGGCTCATTTTGACTATATTTTTCATGCATAATCTTTTCAAATTCAGCAAACATTGTCTGACGATAAATAGTTGTACGAACCTTATCTAAAAACTCAGTTAAATATAAAATTTTTTCTTCTTTAGTTTTAGCTTGATGATACATATAATCGTTAAGTAAAACCTCATTAACAGTAGATGCTATCTCAGCTAAAAAAATAGGATAATCATGATAAATATATGGCATCTTTTTTGAATAATAACTATGCATTGAATGACCAAGTTCATGAGCCATAGTATTTACAGAATCAACTGTATCATTATAATTAAGAAGTAAATATGGATAAGAATCATAACATCCCCAACTATAAGCACCTGACTTTTTACCTTTGTTAGGGTAAATATCAATCCAATGTTGTTCAAAAGCTTTATTTAAATCCTTAATATATTGTTCTCCTAATGGTTTTAAAGCCTCAAAAACAATTTTCTTTCCCTTTTCAAAAGGAATATCAGGATTAATATCACTAACAATATCAACATATATATCATACATATGTAACTCATCTAATCCCAAAGCTTTTTTACGAACATCCATATAATCATATAAAAGAGGAAGTCCTTCATGAACAGATTCAATTAAATTATCATAGACACTAATATCAATATTATCAGCATATAAACTTTGCTTTAATGGACTTTCAAACTTTCTAATATCACTACTAAAGAAATTCTCCTTAATATTTCCTTTTAAGGCCGCAGCAATAGTATTTTTAAATTGTTTAAAGTAAGCATACATATGATTAAATGCCTCAATACGTACTTCTCTTTTTTTACTACTCATATATTTGATATAATTACTATTTGTTAATTCAACCTCATTACCATCTTCATCTTTGATAAATCCAAGATTAATATCAGCATTATCAAAATTATAAAAAACTTCATCACCAGTTCCAAAAGTATTACTAGCCTTTGTAATAACTTCTTCTATCTCCTTACTTAATGTATGTTCTTTATAACGATACATCTTTTCAAGATCAAAACGATACATCGCTAATTCATCTTTTCCGTCAACTAATTTCATAACCTCATCATAAGATTTTTCTAGCATTTCTGGTGAAATGAAAGACAATTTACTTTCGATATCTTCATCAATCTTTTCAAAATGCATTTTTATTTTTTGATACGTACTATTTGATGTATCTGTATCACATAATAAATGTGAATACATATACATCTTCATATTTAATCTAGTCATTTGTTCATAATCTTGATAAAAATTATATAAAGTATCACTACTTTCCATAATTTTTCCTTTATAAGATAAAACCTTTTCCACTAATTTATCTAAATTTAGAAAATCTTTTTCATAAGCTTCAACACTTGGATATAAAGCTTCTAAATCCCATTTATATTCAGTTGGTACTTCTTCTCTTGTTTTATATTCCATATTCTCTCCTATCTATACAAGTAAAGTTCTAGGTACCTAGAACTTCATTTTTATTTTTCTTCAAATTCTGCATCCATTACATCTTTATCATCTTTATTGTTTTTATCATCATCAGTATCATTATCAGCATTACCCTCAGCTTCACGCTTTTTAGCAGCTTCTTCATATACTTTAGATGCTAAAGACATAGCTGTTTCATTTAATGCTTCTTGTTTTGCTTTAATGTCATCAAGATCATCGCCTTCTAAAGCTTTCTTTAAATCTTCTATTTGTTTTTCAGCTTTTTCTTTATCTTTCTTATCAACATTATCGCCTAAATCTTTAATAGCTTTCTCAGTAGCAAAAATCATTTGTTCAGCATCATTTCGTGTATCTGCTTCTTCTTTTCTCTTTTCATCAGCTTCACGATTCTTTTCAGCCTCTTCAACCATCTTATCAATTTCTTCATCTGATAAATTAGTTGAAGCTGTAATTGTGATAGATTGTTCTTTATTCGTACCTAAATCTTTAGCACGAACATTAACAATACCATTAGCGTCGATATCAAAAGTAACTTCGATTTGTGGAACACCACGTGGTGCTGGTGGAATATTAGATAATTGGAATCTACCTAATGTTTTATTATCAGCGGCCATACTTCTTTCACCTTGTAAGATGTGGATATCAACAGCTGGTTGATTATCGGCAGCTGTAGAGAATACTTGTGACTTACTAGTTGGAATTGTTGTATTTCTTGGAATTAAAACAGTACAAACACCACCTAATGTCTCAAGTCCTAAAGATAATGGTGTAACATCTAATAAGACGATATCAGCTACATCACCAGTTAATACACCACCTTGAATAGCGGCTCCCATTGCAACAACCTCATCTGGGTTAACACCCTTAGAAGGTTCTTTACCTAATTCATTTTTAACTAATTCTTGAACTTTTGGAATACGAGTTGAACCACCTACTAATAATACTTTATCGATATCACTAGCTTTTAACTTCGCATCTTTTAAAGCTTTACGAACAGGATCTAAAGTACTTTCAACTAAGTCGTCAATAAGTTCTTCAAATTTAGCTCTTGTAAGATCTGTTTCATAACTAACACCTTGAGCAATAAAAGGTAAACTAATAGTAGCTTTTGTTGCTGTTGATAATGTCTTCTTAGCTTTTTCAGATTCATCTTTAATTCTTTGCATAGCCATTTTATCATCAGATAAATCTATTTTATGTTCCTTTTTAATATCTTTAACAATGTAATCAATAATACGCTCATCAAAGTCGTCACCACCAAGTTTATTATTACCACTAGTAGCTTTAACTTCGAAAACACCATCACCAAGTTCAAGGATAGAAACATCGAAAGTTCCTCCACCTAAATCATATACTAATACAGTTTGAGCCTCATCTTGTTTATCAAGTCCATAAGCTAAAGCAGCAGCTGTTGGTTCATTAATAATTCTTTCAACCTCTAAACCAGCAATCTTACCAGCATTCTTAGTTGCTTGACGTTGTGAATCATTAAAATAAGCTGGAACTGTAATAACAGCCTTAGTTACTTTCTCACCTAAATATGCTTCAGCAGTCTTTTTCAAATCACCTAAGATCATTGCACTAACTTCTTCTGGAGTATATTCTTTACCATTAGCTTTAACTTTCTTTTTAGTTCCCATTAATCTTTTAATAGAACTAATCGTATCAGGGTTTACAACTGATTGTCTTTTAGCAATCCCCCCTACATTAATTTCTCCATCTTTAAAAGCAACAACTGATGGAGTTGTTCTTTCTCCTTCAGAGTTGACAATAACTTTTGCCTCTCCACCTTCATATACAGCGACACAACTATTCGTTGTACCTAAATCAATACCTATTGTTTTACTCATAATAATCACCTTTCTTATTCACTAACTCGTACCATAGCTGTACGAATAACTTTATCTTTAAGTAAATATCCTTTCTGTAATACTTCGAGAACCATTCCCGGTTCAATCCCCTCTTTTTTCTCTGACATAATCGCATTATGATAAATTGGATCAAATGGTTTATTAATACCATCAATTGGTTTTACCTCAAATTTTTCCATAACATTAACTAAATGCGTATAAATCATTTTAAAACCTGTTAAATAATTTTTTTCAACCTCACTCAAAGTTGAATCATCAGCTAAAACGACTCTTTCAAAATTATCTAAAACGGGTAAAATTTCTTTAATCATATCTTCATTACAATACTTTAACATTTTATTTACTTCTTCTTCTTTCCGCTTTCGATAATTTACCATATCTGCATCTTTACGAATCAACTTATCTTCTAACTCACTAATCTTATTAAAAGCATCGTTTAATCTGTTTAAATGATCTTTATCAATTTCCTGTTCAATTTCTTCTTCCAAATTGTTATCTTGGGCATTATGATTTGAATGATTACCTTCACTATCATCAGGATTAGATACCATTTTTAATTCATCAGTTAGTTGTTCTTCTTTTACTTTTTCTTTTTTCTTATCTTTCATAATCCCTCCTACTTATTAATATTTTCAACAATGTAATTAAGTAATGTTGTAACACGATCATAATCCATTCGTTTAGGACCAATCATAGCAATCGTACCAACTTCACCATTGATATTATATTTAGTCTTAATGACAGTAACATCATCATCAAAATTATTTTCACTACCAATATAAATGTTAACACCATTACCCTCTTCTTTAATTGCATTAACTATTTCTTTATCATCAAATTTACTAACAATTTCACGAATCTTATCAGCATCACTAAATTCTGGCTGATTTAACATATTAACACGTCCTGCCATATTAACATGATTAATATTCGTAAACTCGTTAAAAGCATTGTAAAAAGCATTATATAATATTTCATGTTGTTCAACATAATTAGAAATAATTGGCTTTACTTCAAATTCTAGAAAAGAACTAACTTCATCGATTGGTGTACCAACAATAAGTTTATTAATAAGTTCAATGGTTTTACTAATATCTCTACTAGAAACATGTCCCTCTAAATAAATATTTTTATGTTCAACATGTCCTTTATTAGTAACAACAATCGCTACTAAATTATTCTCATCAATAGGAATAACTTCAACTTTACTAACTAAATTATCTTTTGATGACTTACCTAAAATAATAGCTGTATAATTAGTCATTTCAGCGATTATCTCCATACTCTTTTCAATAACATCACTTATAGTAAGCGACTTATTATCCATAATACATTGAAGTTTTAACATATCTTCACCAGATAACTTTTTAGGTTCCATAATATTATCAACATAATAACGATAACCCTTCTCACTAGGAATACGTCCACTAGAAATATGGGTCTTTTCAAGTAATCCTAAATCTTCTAAATTACTCATCTCAGCTCTAACAGTTGCGCTAGAACAATCCATACGTTCACATATTGACTTAGAACCAACTGGCTTAGCTGTTTTAATGTATTCTTCGATAATCATTTTCAACAAATCTTTTTGCCTACTTGTAATCAAGGTATCACCTTCTTTTAGCACTCCTTTTCTGTAGGTGCTGAAACAAGTATAACACTATTTTTTAGCACTGTCAATGGTGTTGTGCTAAAAAATTATATTTTTCTTCTATCATCATTATGATTACTTTTTATCATTTATAAACAAAAAAAGTTACCTAAGTAACTTATTGACATGTATATTTCATATCAGTAAATATTTTATAAGTATTAATACGATCATAACTTACTAAGTAATCTTCTTTAATTTTTGAATCCATTTTATCGACGTCCATAACTATTTTAATAACATACTTGTTATCATCTAACTTTTTTTCAGCATGAACACCATCAATACTACTATATTCTTTTAAAGTAATATCAACTAGCTCTTGATAAGTCTTTTTTATTTCATCAGATGTATCATTAAATTCAATTACCTCATTATCAATTACATCAGTTAAAAATCCATTATCGTCATAATTATATACATATTCACTAGTGTATAATGTCTTTTCGGCTGTTTTTTCTAACTTATAGGTGCAAGTTAATTTACCAGTTGAACTAATTTTAGGAGCAACTTCCTCTTTCGTTTTACTACAACCACTAACTAAAATAAATAAAAATAATATTAAACACTTCTTTGCCATAATACCTCTACTCATAAAAAGAAAAGATTACTTTATTTACTACAAGTAAATCCTTCATCTTCCATTTGTTTTTTTACATAATCTTTTTTAGTCTCATCAGTTTTCCTTTTATCTTTAGCTACTTCTTCCGTTTGTGTAACATTAACTTTTTTACCATCTTGTTTAACTTTATATCCTTCTTTGCCATCATAAATCTTTTTAAAAGTTTCTGCTGAAGTCTCATCATTAAAAGTAACATCATTTGTTGTAACCATCTTAGTAGCATAGCCATCGTCTAAAGAAACTTCAACTTTAATATTTAACTTTGTCGTTCCTAGTGTCTGTTCTTTACTACATACTAACTTATCATCTTTTCCACATCCAGTTATAACTAAACTTAAAAGCATACAACTCAACAAGCAAAAAAATTTCTTCATTATATCACTCCGTTCTAACCATAATTATATCATGATTTCTACTTACAAGTATAGCCTAACTTTTCATAGTAATCAATCTTTGTCTTACGATCATATTGCATAGAACTAACATCTTTCTCTCCAGAAGCAGCAATACGTTCTTCTACTTGTCTTAATTTTACAGTTGCATCTTTTTCTAAAACTTTCTCAATTTTATCATAATTAGCTGTCGCTTCCTCTTTAGACTTAAATTGATAAACTGCATTTAGCTTTTCTTTAACAATTGTATCATCTTCATAAACAAGAGTAATTCGCATATAAGAATTCATTTTTTTCCCATCTTCATCTTTATATATACAACTAATTTCATTCTTGCGGCAACCACTTAATAACATAACTATTACTAAGATTAATAAAAATTTTTTCATATGCCCTCCACAAATCAAGCCTCTCTATTATAACATATTTTTAAAAAAAGCAATAAATTTATTTTTTTAGTTGAATGAAAAGTAAATGTCATATTAACTAAAAAAGATAACAAATGTAAGAGAAAATGGGAGAAAAAATAAAA
>CANRJK010000007.1 GCA_947630955.1 uncultured Bacilli bacterium
TAAAACATCACAAAGCCTTATAAATACTGGGCAAAATGATGTTTTTTTATTATTTCAACTGTCAAACTCGGGTTATATCATAATTATTAGTGAATATAAATAAATTATTCGTTAAAATATAGCCTTAAAGGAGGTTATTATATGAATTTTACAATAATGAGGAAAAAAACACTAATAAGTATTATAAATATTTGGTTAAACAACAAAAATAATATCAAGATTCAAACTTATCAAAAATATAAAAATACAACACAAAACTATATTGAAAATAGCAATATTGGTAATGTCTATATAAGCAAATTAAATAAAAAAAGGATAAAACAATTTTTTATAGAATTAGATGAAAATAAAGTTTCAAAATCAATTCAAAAAACAATTTTCTATATTATTAATTCTGCTCTTTGTTTTGGATACAATAATAATTACTGTAAAAAGATTGATTTAAATGATATAAAGATTGGAAAAGAAAAAACGAAAATTGATATCTTAACAGCGCAAGAACAAATAAGAATAGAAAAATATTTAAAAAATAATATTAATATCCGAAAAATATGTGTATTACTATGTTTATATTCTGGCCTTAGAATTGGTGAAGTATGTGGATTAAAATGGAAAGACATTGATTTTGATAATAAAACGCTAGAAATTAAAAGGACAATTCAAAGAATAAAAAATGATAATCCAAATATTAGAAGTAAAACAATCTTGATTGAAAGTACTCCAAAAAGTGAATCATCAAAAAGAGTAGTACCCATCGCAAATTTTTTAGTTCCTTTGTTAAAAAAACTCGAAACTAATGGAGACTACTACTTATTATCTAATAGTAAAAAAATGTATGATCCTAGATTGCTAGAATATTTTTTTAAAAATGTTTTAATGAAGTGTAATGTTAAAAACAAAAATTTTCATATTTTAAGACATACTTTTGCGACAAGAAGTATTGAAGCAAAAGTAGATATAAAAACGTTAAGTGAAATTTTGGGACATTCTAATATAGATATAACTTTAAAGTTATATGTTCATCCTTCAATAGATTTAAAAAAGAATTCAATCGAAAACGTAGTTGAATTTATGTATCCTTATCATAAAACATCATAGAACAATAGTAGTTCTATGATATTTGTTTATTTTAGATATTTATGGTATAATCGCTACTAGATGTGTTTATCAAAGAACAATAGTAGTTCTACGATATTTTATATATTAGTGTTTTGGAGGAAATAATGGATAGTGAAGGAATTTTAGTATCAAATCAAGAGTTAGTAGAAGAAAAAGATATAAAGATAAGCAAAAAATTATTTTTTTGTTTTAAGAGACTGTTTGATTTATTAGTATCTTTAACATTACTTATTATTTGTATTCCTATATTTTTAATTATTAGTTTAATTATAAAAATTGATTCAAAAGGACCAATTTTTTATAAACATAAACGAATAGGTAAAAAAGGTAAAGTAATATATTTGTATAAATTCAGAAGTATGTATAAAGATGCTGATGAAAAATTAAAAGAATTACTTAAAGATCCTAAAATAAAAAAAGAATGGGAAGATAATTATAAGTTAAATGATGATCCAAGAATTACAAGAGTAGGGAAGATTTTAAGAATTACTTCTATTGATGAATTACCTCAAATTTTAAATATAATAAAAGGGGATATGACGCTTATTGGACCAAGACCTTTAGTAGAGGGGGAAATTGAAAAGTATGGCAGAAACAAAGCTAAATTTTTAAGTGTAACACCTGGAATAACAGGTTGGTGGGCTTGTAATGGTAGAAGTTGCAGAACTTATGAAGAACGTATGAAATTAGAACTTTACTATATTGATCATATGAGTCTATGGTTAGATATAAAAATTATATTCAAAACTGTAATTGTAGTCCTTAAGGGTCACGGAGCAAAATAGATAATGAAAGTAGATATTATTTGTCCCCTTTATGAAGCTGAAAAATATATTGAAAAATTACATAATTCTTTATTACAACAGACAAATGTAGATATTAATGAAATTAGATACGTTTTAACAAAAAGCAGTGATAATTCTGAAAATATGTTAAAGAAATTACAACTAAATTATAAAGTGATAGAAAAAAAGGATTTTTCTCATAGTTTAATTCGTGAAAAGGAAGCTATTAATAGTAAAGCTGATATTATTTGCTTTATTACCCAAGATATTGTTATTGAAGACAATCACTGGTTAGAAAAATTGATAGAACCAATTCTTAAAAATAAAGTTGCAGCAGCCTATAGTAGGCAAATAACAAAATTTAATAATATTGAAAAATATACAAGAGAAAAAAATTATCCTGATTATTCTTTTATCAAAAGTAAAGCTGATATAAAACGGTTAGGACTTACGACTTTTTTCTTTTCCGATGCTGCAAGCGCAATTAAAAGGGATGTCTTTGTAAAATTAAATGGCTATGATCATAAAAACCTTCCTATAAATGAGGATATGTATTTTGCTTATAAATTGATTATGAATGGTAATAAAATTGCTTATCAAGCTAATTCGGTAGTTTATCATTCACATAAGTTTAGCTTAAAACAATTATATACACGTTACAAACTTACGGGTAGGTTTATGAAAGAAAATTCTTATCTTGATAAGTTTGGCACCAATGCTAGTGGCGGAAAACTTGCTAAACATATTTTAAAAAGAGCTATTGAAGATAGAAATATTAAAGTATTAATTCGCTATCCTTTTGATATGGCTGCAAGATTTATAGGTATGAAGGTAGGAAAGATGTAGATGGAAAAAAAGGTTATTAGAGTGTTGAATGTTGTTCCTAATATGCGAGCTGCAGGAATTGAAACTTTTATAATGAATGTATATCGAAATATAGATCGAAGTAAAGTCCAATTCGACTTTTTAGTACATAATCAAGAAGAAGAATTCTTCGATGAAGAAATAAAAAAATTGGGTGGTAAAATATATAGATTATCTTTTAAAGATGATAAAAATATTTTCAAATATATAAAAGATTTAAATAAATTTTTTAAAGAACATAAAGAATATAAAATAGTACATGGACATATGCAAAGTATGATGCCTTTATATCTTTATATTGCTAAAAGAAATAAGGTTCCTGTAAGAATAGCTCATTGTCATAGAGGTAATTTTAGTAAAACACTTAAAGGCATAATTTTACATATTTTTTCTAGATTTGCAAAATACTTTTCTACTGATAATTTTGCTTGCTCTGATGTTGCAGGGAAATATCTATTTAAAAATAACAAATATGAAATTATATATAATGGTATAAATATCGAAAAATTTCAGTTTGATGCTGAAAAAAGAAAAGAAATCCGAGAAAAAATGTCGGTTCATGATGAATATATTATCGGTCATATAGGGAGATTTGAACTGGAGAAAAATCACAAATTTTTAATAAATGTTATGAAAAGTATTAAAAATAAAAAAGTTGTATTATGGCTTATAGGTGAGGGGACATTAGAAGCAGATATAAAAAAATTAGTAAAAAAAGAGGGACTTGAAAATGTAGTTCAATTTTTAGGACTTAGAAGTGACGTTAATGATTTATATCAAGCAATGGATTGTTTTGTTTTACCTTCTTTTTATGAAGGACTTCCAGTAGTTGGTATAGAAGCTCAAGTAGCTGGACTTGAATGTTTATTTTCTAATAACATAACAAAGGAATTAAAGGTATCCGATAAAGTAAAATACCTGAGTATAAATAAAAATAATATAAACGAATGGAAAAAAGAAATAGAAAATTTAATAAATAAGCAAGATGAAAATCGAAATATTAAGAAAAGTGAATATAGATTATTTAATATAAAATATATTTCAGATGAATTATTAAAAAAGTATATATACTATAGTTCTAGATATGAGTAGGTGAAGTATGCAAAATATAAAAAGAAGATTTACACAATTAATTTTAATAATCAAATATATTTTATGTTTAATTATTTCTCCTTTAGTTTATAAAAAATATAATGATGTATGGCTTATAGGTGAAAGAGGCGATGAGGCAAAAGATAATGGATTTGTTTTTTATAAATATTTAAAGCAACATCATCGCGATATTAAAGTAAAATATGTTATTACTAAAAACTCAGCTGATATAAAGAAAATTGATAAAAACGATATTACAGAGTATAGAAGTTTTGACCATCTTTTATCTTTTATTAATGCCAAATATTTAATTAGTACGCATGTTATGGGAATATCTCCTGAACAAGGATTATTCACTAAATTAGATAGAAAAAAATTAGTTTATACAAGAGGAAAAAGAATCTTTTTACAACATGGTGTTATTTATAATTATTTACCTCAGTTAAATAAAGTAAACCTAGACATGTTTGTTACGTCTTCTTTAAAAGAAAAAAATTTTATCATTAAAGCAAATAAGATTGATGAACAAAAAGTAAAATGTACTGGTCTTGCAAGATATGATAATTTAATAAAAAAGCCTCAAAATTTTATCTTGGTTGCGCCAACATGGAGGACTTATCTATTTTATAGTACCGAAGCTAGTTTTAAAAATTCTCTTTATTATAAAAAATGGAATAGCTTTTTCCAAAATAAAGAGTTAATAAAAATACTAGAAGAAAATGATATAAAGCTGTATTTTTATCCCCATTATGAGATTCAAAAATTTTGTGACTGTTTTGATATAGATAATAAAAATATCGTTGTTGCGAGTAAAGAAAATTTTGATATTTCTAAATTACTAAGAGAGTGTAAGGCTTATGTTACTGATTATTCATCAACCTTATTTGATATAGCTTATTTGAAAACACCAGCTATATATTATCAATTTGACTACAAAGAGTTTTATAGTAATCATTATAAAGAAGGATATTTAAAACTTTCTTTGGAAGGCTTTGGATGTAGCGTTGATAATGAACAAGATTTAATAAAACAATTAAAGAAAATTTGTAAAAATAATTTTCAAATTGAAAATAAGTATTCAAAAAGAATAGATCAATTTTTTATGTACAATGATTGTAACCAATGTCACCGCATATATGAAGAAATATGTAATTTGAAGTAGTTGAAAAGAGGTAGCCAGATGATATCTAGAATTTATAACAAGATTAAGACAAATAATTTTTGGAAAACTCTTTTATCAAATACTTTTTCTGCCTTTGTTGGAGACAGTGGTGCTGCTTTAATTAATTTAATTATTGTAGTTATATTAATAAAATTAATTGGTGATGATGGATATGGTATTTTAGTACTTTCACAATCTTATATGCTTATTATGGATGTAGTATTAAATATCCAATCATGGAAAAGCGTAATACAATACGGCCAAAAATCAATTGTTGAACATGATGTTAATAATTTTTATAGCTATATAAAAATAGGTTGTATTTTAGATATATCAACAGCTATAATTGGAGGCGTTTTTAGTACTTTACTTGCCGGTATTGTGGGAAAATTATTTGGATGGAATAATGAACTAATTTTATGTTCCCAAATCTTTTCTTTAACTATCTTTTTTCATTTTGCTGGTACACCTACTGCTATACTTAGAATATTGAATAAATTTAACTTAGTAGCTATTCAAAAAATTTGTTCTGCTTTCATAAAGTTACTATCACTAACAATAATTTGGGTGATAAAAAAACATATAAGTATAGTTAATGCTGTTATTATCTATAGTATTGCTGATATTATAGGGAACTTATTATTAATCTTTTTTGCTGTTCATATATTTAGAAAAAAATATCGTATTAATAAGTTGATAAAAGCCAATATTCCTAGTGACTATAAAGAGTTTATTACCTTTACATTATGGGGAACAGCATCAGATATAGTTGATTTACCAATAACTTATTTTGATGTGTTTATAGTATCTTTTCTAAGTATTAAATTGGTTGCAATATATAAAGTTTTTCAGCAAATTGCATCTATTTTAAGCAAAGTAACGACACCTATTTATCAAGCAATTATGCCACAATTTTCTGAGCTTTCAGCCAAAGGATTAAAGCAAAGAGGATATGACATTGTATTAAAGATAAGAAATGCTATATTATTATTTGTTTTACCTTTTTCTTTGATAATTGGCTTAACTTCTCCGTTATGGTTAAAAATTATTTATGGAAATATTTATGCATCATACTGGTATATTTTGCTATTATTACTCATAACGCAAACCCTTATGTTGTCATATAGTACAGTACACCCTTACTTTATTTCTTTAGGAAAGACGAAACAATCAGCTATTTATGTTTTAATTTCAAATGTTATATATATGTTTTTAGCAGTAAGTACAATTAAAATGGGAGGTTTAATATCTTTAATTATTTGTAATTTTATACAGGGCTCTATTGTTGTTTTGTGTAAAGTTCATGATGTAAAAAAAATGTTAAATAAGAAAGAAGTGTTGTCAGTATGAGTTATATAATTTTACTATTGATTTTATTAATAATATTATTAATCATCTATTATAAATTTGACAAAGATATTTTATCTCCATCCTTTATTTCTTGCTCTATGTTTTCCTTTTGCGTCATACTTGCTATTTTAGGGGTGCTTAGTTGGAATAGCGAAAAGAATCTTTCACTGACAACTATTTTAGTAGTTGTCATGGGTGTAGTTGCTTTTTGTTTTGGAGAATTTATATCGAGGCTAGCAAATAAAAACAAGCGAAATGAAAAGAAAAAAATAAAAGAGTTAAAAATAATAAAAATAGAAAAATGGAAAATAGTGGTTACTATTATTGGTATTTTTATTACTGCTTTGTTAATGTTTTTTGAGATAAAAAGAATTTGTGCATACTATGGTTTTACATCATGTAGCATACCTAAATTATTATCGTTTTATCGAACTAAGACTATCTTATTTAGTACAGATTTAATAGATGATGGTGTTGATATTAATTTTTTAGTAAAACAAATGCGAAAAGTTTGTGAGGTTGCTTGTATCATATTTATGTATGTTGTGGCGAACAATATTTTGGCAAAAGATAAGTTAAAAAATATTATTATATATACTATTCCCATCGTTATGTCATTATTTTTGACACTACTTAATTCTAGTAGATCAATGATGATGCATTTATTAGTAGGCTTTTTAATGTTATTTTTACTTATGCTTCGTTATAAAAATAAAAAAATATCGACTAAAAATTGCCTTTGTTTAGGGGGCGTATTATTCGGTTCACTTTTATTATTTTATTTAATAGCGCCTTTATTGGGAAGAGGAAATAACACTAATTTTTTTAAATATATTACTTTTTATTTAGGAACATCACTACCATCTTTTAATCATTTTTTAACGCATATGCCAGTTCATCCTCCTTATTTTGGTTTTGAAACTTTTTCAGGTATCTATACAACTTTGAATAAGCTAAACATCGTTGATGCTCTACAGATAGGTTCAAGGGAATGGGTAAGTTTTAATGGATTAAGTAGTAATGTGTATATGTCCTTTAGAAGATACTTTTTCGATTTTGGTTTTATTGGTGTCTTATTATGTCAATTTGTTTTTGGATTTGTAGCTTCTAAAATTTATTTAAAAATAAAAGATTTAAAGCATCCTTTTTTGTTAATTGTTTATGGGTACTATTCATATATGTTAATTGACCAAATTCGTGATGAACAATTCTTTGGAGCTATTGGGAGTACTATGATAGCTTATCTAATATTAATGGGTATTTTATATTTTATCTATTTTAAATTAAAATTAGTTTTTCCCAAAAAGGAGATTGGAGAAATAAAATGATAGAAGATAAAGTAATTGTTATCGGTGGTAATCATCATAATACGTTAGGCATAATTAGAGGTTTAGGACGAAACAACATTAAATCATACGCAATTATTACTGATAAAGAATATGTATATGTGAAAAAAAGTAAATACGTAGAAAAATATTGGTTAACAGAAGAAAGTAAAGATGAAATAATCGATATATTACTAAACAACTTTTTAGATAAACAAAAAAAATATTTTATTATTCCAACATCTGATTTTGTAGTTAAAGTATTAGATGATAATTATGAAAAGCTAAAAGACTGGTTTATAGTACCTAATATAAATCAACGTCAAGGAATGATTATTGATTTAATGAATAAATATAGACAATATCAGTTAGCGCAAAAATATCAAATAAAAATGGCCAAAACTAAAGTAATTGATTTAAAGAAAAAAGTAGAAGAAGACATTCCAATACCATGTATTTTAAAACCAGTTAGGAGTATAGATGGTATAAAAATGGATATCGAAATATGTAGAACAAAGCAAGAATTTTTAAGAGCAGTCCAAAAATTTAAAGATTTAAAATATAAAGAAATATTAATGCAAGAATTTATAGAAAATGTCAAAGAATACGATTTTTGTGGTTGTGTTTGTGGCAATAAGGTTATTATTCCTGCTTTAATCGATAAAATTAGATTATATCCTAATAAAAGAGGAAATACTGCTTTTGGGAAAGTCTTAACATATGGTTCAGTTGATTTAAAAAAAATTGAAAATATGCTTAGTGAGCTTAATTATAATGGAATAATTAACCTAGAAATATTTGTTAAAGATAATCAAGTATATTTAAATGAAATAAATTTTAGAAATAGCGCTATTTCTTATATGTTTTCTAAGGTTGATATATATATACCTTATATTTGGTTACAGATGAATTTACACAAACAAATAAATATGAATATGGATTTTAAAGAATTTTATTTTATAGGCGAAGATAATGAATTAAAACTTTTATTACATCATGATATTTCCTTAAAAACTTTTTTTAAAGATTTATCTTTGGCTAGAAAGTTTGTACTATGGGATAGAAAAGATATGAAACCTTATTTATACAAATTTATATATATGATTGCAAAAAGATTTAAAAGAAAAGAGGATTAAAATGAATGACAAAAGAAGAATATCATTAGAAAGAGCAAAACAGTTGCACAGTTATACAGTTCCTTACTTGGAATATAAAAAACAACAAAATAAAATTATTGAAGAAAGAAAGGATATAGCTGCAAAAAATAAAGAAAAAATCTTAAAAGTTTTAAATGCAACTGATGAAGATTGGAATTCATGGCAGTGGCAATTGAAAAATAGAATAAGTACAACTGAAATGCTTAAAAAAATCTTACCACTTACAGAAAAAGAAGCAGCAGAAATTGATGAAGTAAGTAAACATTATCGCTGGTCTATATCGCCTTATTATCTATCTTTAATTGATTTTAAGAACATAGATGACCCTATTAAAAAGAATGCTATTCCAAGTATTTTAGAAATAGAAGATGAAGCTGGTGTTTTAGATCCAATGGCTGAAGAATATACTAATCCAGCTGGAGCGATTACTAGGAGATATCCTAATCGTTTAATTATCAATGTTACTAATACCTGTGCTAATTATTGTAGGCATTGTCAAAGAAGAAGAAGAATTGGAACTCAAGATACAATGACTGATTGGAATGAGATAGAAAAATCAATTGATTATATCAGAGAAAATGAAGAAATTACAGATGTCTTAATAACTGGTGGAGACCCATTAACATTAAGTGATAATATACTAGAAAAAATTATTTCAAAAATAAGAAAAATTTCACACGTAGAAATTATTCGTATTGGGACTAGAACATTAGTAACACTACCTCAAAGATTTACTAAGGAACTAGTTGAAATGTTAAAAAAATATAAACCAATATATATTAATACTCACTTTAATCATTTTTATGAATTAACTCGTGATAGTGTTAAAGCTTGTAATTTACTTGCCGATAATGGATTTTATTTAGGAAATCAAATGGTTTTGTTAAAAAATGTTAATAATGATAAATTCATTGTAAGACTTTTAAATGAGAAATTACTTCAAGCACGTGTAAGACCTTATTATATTTTTCATGCTAAACAAGTAAAAGGAACATCGCATTTTATTCCTAAAATAAAAGAAGGATTAGAAATAATGGAATATTTAAGAGGTAATACTTCTGGTTTAGGTATTCCAACCTATATTTTAAATGCTCCTAATGGTTTAGGCAAAATACCACTACTTCCAGATTATATTCAAAAAATAACTGATGATAAAGTAATATTAAAAACTTGGGAAGGTAAAATAATTGAATATGATGATTAAAAAATAATAATGGTGAACCAATGAAGAATAAAAAAATAATGATAATTGTTCCGCATGAAGATGATGAATTAAATTTAGCTGGTGGAATACTAAATAGTGATATTTTTGACAAGGATAGTTGTTATATTGTGTTTATGACAAATGGAGATTTTGATTTTAAATGTAAAACGAGAATAAAAGAAGCTAAAAAAAGTGCTCATTCATTAGGAATACCTTTTAAAAATATTATTTTTTTAGGTTACCCCGATCAATATCCTGATGGTGAAAAACATATTTATCACACCAAAGAAAAGGGAATATTTGTTTCTAAAAATAAACATAACAAGACTTATTGTGAAGGTGAAGATGAATTTCATTATCAAAATTATCATAAACATGCTTTATATAATTATGATAATCTATTACAAGATTTTATACTATTGATAGATAAATATAAACCAGACATCTTTTTTACAGTAGATTTTGATAGTCATCCTGATCATCGATGTTGTTCATTATGTTTTGATAAGGCTTTAGGTAATGTATTAAAAACAAATAAAGATTATATACCAAAAGTATATAAAGGATTTGCTTATCCGACTTCTTATAAATCTTTTAAAGATTTTAATAATTTAAACCTTGAAAGTACAAAATTTTTAACTGAAAAATATTCCTTTTCCAAAATGCAAAACCCTTATTATAAATGGAAAGAAAGGGTACGATTTCCAGTTGGACAAAGTTGTACAAATAAATTGCTGTTAAATAACAAACTATACAGAAATTTAAAAAAGCATACAAGTCAAATTTTATTACTTAAAAATTATGATAGTATAATTAATTCAGATCAAGTCTTTTGGGAAAGAAAAACCAATAATATTGCCTTACATTCTACTATTTCAACATCATCAGGTGATGGTAGCTATGTAAATGATTTTATGCTTTTTGATTGTAAAAATATTTTAAATGGTAACAATATTAGACCAGAATTAATAGATGCTGCTTGGATTCCAGATAATTCAGACTTAGAAAAATACATAAAATTTGAATTTTCAACTTGGCAAAATATTAATGAAATACGTTTATATCAAAATGTAAATTCTAAAAAAAAGATTGAAAATATTGAAATAATATTCAGTGATCAAACAACTAATAAATATAGATTGGATAATGAATTAACTACGGTTATAAAAATTCAAAAAGAAAAGATAAAATGGATTAAGATAAAAATATTAGATAGTAACATTATTAATTCTGGTTTCTCAGAAATTGAAATATTAAATAATGAACAGACGAACTATAAATTTGTTAAAGTATTAGATGGTGATAACTTTATTTATGATAATTATATTTTTAGTAACTTACATATTAACGTATATGAATATAATAAGGGAAATGTAAGATATTTAAAAGAGAATGAATATGAAATATATATAGACAATCAAAGGATAGAAGCTAATAATTTAGATAAAGGAAAAAAGAAATTTGAACTAAAAGTCTCTTTAAAAGAATATCCTGATATTTACGATAAAGTTGTTTTAAAAAGAAAAAATTTTTTAGAAATATTTAAACATCAGTTAAAATTATTATTTAATAAATTGATATTTGGTTTTGATTATTTTTTAGCGAGAGTTATAAATAAAATTAGAAAAGTATATTTAAATATAAAAGAAAAGGAGAAGGTGGAAAATGAAAGAAAATAATAAAAGTAATAATAAGAAAACAACAAGAGTATCTAGAAAAAGAAAAATAAAGAAAATCGCGATTGCTAGTTCAATATTTTGTTTGATAAGTTTAATAAGCTTAGCCATATTTATTTATAATGCTACGACTTTAAATGTTATTCCAACAAAGTATTTAGGTATTATGTATGCAGTTATTGGTATCTTTTATTTTATTTTATTTATCATCTTTTTTAAGAAAAAATGTCCTATTTTTTTACGAATAATAGCTTATATAATTAGTTTGCTTTTCTCAGTTATATTTATAGTTGGAAGTAGTTACTTAGATGCTACAACTGATTTTATTAAAGATACTGAAATTGGTGATTATGATATAATTACTTATTCTGTAATTAGTTTAAAAGATAATAATTATAATTTAAAAGATTTAAATAATAAAGTTATTGGTTACTTAGATGATGAAAATAAAAATGATATTACTAGTAAATTAAAAAATAAAATAACTTATGATAAAGTATTAGAAAAAGATGCAAGTACACTTGCTAGCAATTTAAAATTAAAAAAGTTAGATGCTATATGTCTTGAACAAGGATATATTGCGATGTTAGAAGAAGAAATAGAAGATTTTAAACAAACAACAGAAGTTATTTACTCTTTTGAAATTAAAGTAAAAGCTCATAAAGAACGTACTAAAATAAATACTGCTAAACAATCATTTATTGTTTATATTAGTGGTATTGATCAATATGGTAATGTTAATTCTGTAAGGGGAAGAAGTGATGTAAATCAACTTGCTATTATTAATCCTAATACCCATAAAATCTTACTTTTAAATACACCAAGAGATTATTATGTTCAGTTATATGGAACGACAGGATTAAAAGATAAATTAACTCATGCTGGTATTTATGGTATCAATAAAAGTATTAAAACATTAGAAAAATTATATGACATAGATATTAACTATTATGCTCGTGTCAATTTTGATAGCTTGATTAAAATTGTTGATACTATTGGTGGAATTGATATTAATTCAGATACGGCTTTTAAGGCTTGGACGAATCCTAAAGTTTATGTAAAAAAGGGTATCAATCATATGAATGGAGAACAAGCTTTAGCTTATGCTAGGGAAAGACATGCTTATAGTACTGGTGATCGCCACCGAGGAGAAAATCAACAAGCTATCATTAAAGCAATTATTAGTAAGATGACTGATTCAAAGATATTACTAAGTAGATATAATGAAATTTTAAAATCTTTATCTGGTTCATTCCAAACTGATATGCCAAGTGCCACTTTAAAAGATTTCTTAAAAAAACAATTAGATGAAATGCCAAGTTGGCAAATTGAAAATTATGCAGTTGATGGAACAGGAGCTAGAAAACCTACATATAGTATGGGTTCTTCGCATTTACTTTACGTAATGATACCTAATGAAAACACTATTCAAACAGCTAAACAAAAGATAAATAAAATAATGGAAGGAAAATAATTTTTTAGCAAATTATATGTTTATATATAGTTTGCTTTTTTCTTTAATATAATTAAGTATAGTAGGAAAATTTGTTTTAGCATGATATAATTAAAGAGGTGATACGATGAAAAAGACGATAACAGTTGATGGTAACGAAGCTTGTAGTTATACAGCTTATATGTTTACTGAAGTTGCAGGTATATATCCAATTACGCCTTCAAGTCCAATGGCAGAGCACATGGATGAGATGAGTGACAAACGTGTTAATTTATTTAATGATTCTGTAAAAGTTGTTGAAATGCAAAGTGAAGCAGGGGTGGCTGGTTTTATTCACGGTTCTTTAAGAGCTGGATGTTTAACTACAACTTTTACTTCTAGTCAAGGATTACTTTTAATGATTCCTAATATGTATAAGATAGCTGGAGAAATGTTACCTTGTGTTATACATGTTGCAGCTCGTAGTTTGTCAACTCATGCTTTAAGTATTTTTGGTGATCATCAAGATGTATATGCATGTAGGCAAACAGGTTTTGCCATGTTAGCTTCTTCTTCTGTTCAAGATGCAGCCTATTTAAGTGCGGTTGCGCATTTATCAAGTATTAAAGCAAGTTTACCATTTATGCACTTTTTTGATGGCTTTAGAACTAGCCATGAAATTCAAAAAATAGATGTTTTACAAGCTGTTGATTATGCTGATATGATTGATTATAAAGCTTTAGATAAATTTCGCGAAAAGGCTTTAAATCCTCAAAATCCTAAAACATATGGTACAGCCCAAAATGAAGATATTTATTTTCAAACAACTGAAGCAAGAAATATATACTATGATAGATTACCTGATATTGTTGATGAATATATGAATAAAATTAATGCGAAAACAAAAATGGCATATCATCCTTTTAATTATTATGGAGATTCTAAGGCTAGTAAAGTTATTGTTGCGATGGGATCTGTTTGTGAAACAATTAAAGAAGTTATTGATAATAAAAAGGATGTTGGTTTAATCGAAGTTCATTTATACCGACCATTTAGTAAAAAATATCTTTTAAAAGTTTTACCTGAGACTGTTTCGAAGATTGCTGTTTTAGATCGAACAAAAGAAGCTGGAAGTAATGGTGAACCATTGTATTTAGATGTTGTAAGTGCTTTAAAAGATAAAGATATTTTAATTGTTGGTGGAAGATATGGTTTGGCTAGTAAAAACACGACACCAGCCGATATCAATGCTGTCTATGAGATGTTGGATCATCCTGTTTCTAATTTCACAATTGGTATTATTGATGATGTCACTAATTTAAGTTTAAAGCCAATAGATATTGAGACAACGAAATGTGATGAATGGTTAATTTATGGTTACGGTAGTGATGGAATGGTTAGCGCTGCTAAATCAATTATTAAATTAATAGGTGATAATACTGATGATTATGTTCAAGGCTATTTTCAATATGATTCTAAAAAAAGTGGTGGTGTTACTTGTAGCCACTTAAGATTTAGTCCTAAACCAATTAAGTCAGCTTACTATGTTTTAAAGCCATCATTAGCTGTTATTACTAAAGATAGTTATTTAGAAGAATATGATTTATTTAATGATCTTGAAGATGAGGCTACAGTTATTATTAATACATCACATAGTGAACAAGAAATTAATCGCATGATTAATTATAATTTAAAGAAGTTATTATTACAGAAAAAGGCTAATGTTTATTTAATTGACGCTAATAAGTTAGCGCTTGAAGTTGGATTAAAAGGGAAAATAAGTACTATTATGCAAAGCTGTATTATGTATTTAAATAATATTATTCCTTATTCTTTAGCGCTTGAAAAGATGGAAGAGGCTATCAATCATAAATTCTTAAAAAAAGGTAAGGATATTGTTGAAGCCAATATTAAAGCTATTAGTAATGTTGCTTCAAATATCGTGAAAATAAATTTAGATACTAAGGCTTATCTTGATGATGAACAAGATTTATCTGTTGTTGAAAAAATAATGAAACGTAAAGGAGATAGTTTAAAAACTTCTGATTTTGTTAACCGTGCTGATGGTGTTTTTGAAAGTGGAATGACTAATCTTAAAAGACGATATATTAGCCCAGTTCAACCAGATTGGATTAATGTTAATTGTTCAAATTGTAATCAATGTTCATTATATTGCCCACATGGAGTAATTAGACCTTTTCTCTTGGATGAAGAGGAATATGAGTCTGCTCCACAAAGTATAAAAGATAGATGTATTAAGGCTATTGGTATGGACTATTATTACATTATTAGTGCAGCTGTTTCTAATTGTACAGGTTGTGGTGTCTGTGTTAATGTTTGTCCTGGATTAAAGGGACATAAAGCTTTAGTTATGGATAAGTTTGATGCGAAGGAACAAGAAGTTTTTGACTACTTAGATAAAAATATTAGTGTTAAAAAATTTGATAATATTTATACAACTAAAAATAGTCAATTTAAAAAGCCTAAATTTGCCTTTCATGGTGCGTGTGCTGGATGTGGTGAAACTGCTTATATTAAATTATTAACTCAACTATTTGGTGAACACTTGATTATAAGCAACGCTACAGGTTGTTCCTCAATTTATGGAGCCAGTGCACCTATGACTCCTTACACAGTACCTTGGGCTAGTAGTCTTTTTGAAGATAATGCTGAGTATGGTTATGGTATGTTGATTGCTAATAATTTATTTAGGAAAAGAATAGCTAATATCATGGAAAAAAATATGGATAATGAAAATAGCTTGTTATTTAAAAAATGGTTAGATAATCCTAATAGTTATGAAGTAACTAAGGATGTATATGATCATTTAACTACTAACATACCTGAAGAATTGAAAAAGTTAAAAGAATATATTCCAATGCGTAATATTTGGTGTATTGGTGGCGATGGTTGGGCTTATGATATTGGTTTTAGTGGTATAGATCATGTTTTAGCGACTAACGATAATATTAAGATGCTTGTTTTAGATAGTCAGGTTTATTCTAATACTGGTGGTCAATCATCTAAATCTAGTCCTAAGGGTTCTATTGCGTCTTTTGCTACGACTGGTAAAAAGACTAATAAAAAAGATTTAGCTCGTATGGCTATGGCTTATCCTAATGCTTATGTAGCGCAAGTATCTTTAGGCTCTAATCCTATGCAAGTTATTAAAGCTTTTAAAGAGGCAAATGAATATGATGGACCAGCTATTATTATTGCTTATACCCCTTGTATTTCACATGGTATTAAAGGTGGAATGGAATATAGTGTTGCGATGGAAAAATTAGCTACAGCTTCAGGTTACTTTTTAACTTTTCGAAGACACCCTTTAAATGGTTTTGTTTTAGATAGTAAAAATGTTGATTTTGAGTTATATGAAGATTTTTTAAATCGTCAAACAAGATATAATATGCTTAAAGTGGTTAATCCAGATAAAGCTAAAGAGTTATTAGAAGCTAATAAGGATAATGCAATTAAAACTTTTAATTATTATGAACAATTAAGTAAAGAAATTACTGAGTAGAATTTATTTCAACTCAGTTTTTTTGCAAAAAAAATGAAAATAAAAAAGGAAAAGACTCCAAAAACAATAAAGATATAATAGGGAGGTAATAATATGTGGTACTAAGGAAAATATGACCGAGCTTTTAAAGATGTCATGTTAAAAGATAAATAGTGAATTGTTTTGTACAGAATGACAAGGTTGTTTTAACGCCATTTTGATAACATACTACGATATTGGCAAGTTAATATCAAAATTGGTAAAAAAATTTTAATAAATTTTGCAGACGCGTCTGCAAAATTAAAAATGGAGGAATTAAAATGTTAGCAACTGAAGTTAAAGATTTTAAAACTGCTATAAATGATATAGTATCAAAAGTTGAGGAAACGCAATTAGCAATATTTCAATCAGCTAATGCAAATGTAATGGATTTGTATTTTTATATTGGAAAAGTTATTGATGATAGGATTAGAACAGAAAGAGTTAAAAAGGTTATCGGAAAAAGATGCGGTGGTGAAAAGATATATGAAAGGGTTAGACAGAGTAAATGAAGAACCAGAGTTTAGAGAATATATGAGTTATGAAGAAGACCAAAGGAAGATAACGAACTCTTTAATAAGTGAAGGCATCAAAGAGGGAATGGAAAAAGGCCTTAAAAAGGGAAAACAAGAAGGTATTAAAGAAGGTGTTAAAGAAACTAGTACAAAGATAGCCACAAAATTACTAGAAAAGGGAACAACAATTGAAGAGGTAATGGATATTACAGGTTTGAGTAAAGAAGAAATTGCCAAGGTTAGCAATGATAGTTAAATTTGACATTAAACAAAAGAGTTGTATAATATGATACCGAGTGCGTGATGTAGATAGACTTTCACACTATCTCGGGGAAGTAGAAGTCACGAGATGTTACTTGTGATTTTTTTAATTATTATGAATGAAAAGAGGAATTTTAAATGCAAAAAGAATTATTAAGTGATTTTTATGTTAGAAGATATAATGAAATAATCAAATCGATTAGTGAAGCAGAATCTTTAAAGATAAATATTCACCAAGCTATTTTAAGATTACTTATGGAACTAGGTTTTGATGTAAATTATTTAGGAACAAAGTATTTAGCTACACTTATCGAAATGATATATCATGAAAGACGTATTTTTGATGGTGATAAAAAATTCTTTAATTTTGATGCTGAAAATAATGCTCATTACTGTTTTGTTAATGAATTATATAACTCTAGTTTAGCGGATATTACAAATTATATTAATGAATCTGTTACGAGATCTTATGTTGGTGATAAATCACTAAATAGTATTATTTATAGTATTGTTAATGATGTAATAAGACAATATGATAAAGGTGCAAAAAGTTTGGTAATTACCCAAGAAAGTGCATATAAAAGAAGTAAATGTTAGGTTTTACTTCTTTTAGTTTTAAGTTTAAATTTTTAAATAATTGATTAGCTCTTTAAAAATAAAGGGTTTTTTTGGTGAATAAAAAAGTATTGCAAACTTAACTTTTTTGCGCTATAATTGAATTATAAAATAGAATAGGTGGTGAGGTAAATGAAAGAAGCAGCTGGGGAGGCTAACTTAACTGTAGTAGCAATTATCTTAATAGCTGTTGTCGTAGCAGTAGCAACACCATTAGTCGGTAGTTTGATGAAAAACTCTGCTAAAAGAAGTTGTTGTACCGATGCTGGTGGAGTTTGGAAAGGAAATGCATGTAAAGACGGTGGTACTGGTCAATATAATTCTTCAGCATACAATTCATGTACAAGCGCAGCAGGAACATCTTAATATTGGAGGATATTATAATCCTTCTATAGAGTATTAATTTAATATTTTATAGAAGGATTATAATTTAATACAAGGAGGTAATAGTTTATGAGAGAAAGCATTGGGACAGTTTCTTTATTAAACTTTATAATCTTTTTTATATTGTTAATCTTTGCTTTTCTAGCTGGAACTTTAAGCTATTACAAAGCATATCGTATTAATAATTCTATGGTAGCTGCTATCGAGAAATATGAAGGCTTTAATCCAATGTCTTATGATGAAATATCTAATCAACTTTATTCATATGGATATGAACCACATAAAATTACATGCGCAGCAACCGTTAAACATAATGGAAGAGATGGTTATTTAGTTAATAAAAATGGTAATAAAGTAACTAATACGTCTTCTTATAATTATGGGTATTGTGTTTATCGCTATGAAAATGATACAATATACAAGACTAAATCAGGAGCTTTAGCAACAACTGATAGATATGACTCTTATGAAGTTATAACTTATATGAGTTTTAAGTTTCCAGTTGTTCAAGATATTTTAAAGCTACGTGTGACTTCTAGAACGGCAAGAATCTATTATTTTTCTAATTAGTTTGAGGTGATTTAATGAAAGAGTCAATAGCACAGGCATTTATTCTAAATTTGATTTTGTTTTTCTTTATTATTTTAGTCCTATTATTATTTGGCTCAATTAATTATTCTAAAGCTTATAAAGTAAAGAATAGAATTATTACCGTATTAGAAAAATATGGCGATTTTGATGCAGCAAAAGCTGAAATTGAAGAAAATTTAAAAAATGCTGGATATCAGACAACAGCTAGTAGTAATCATTGCCAAAGAATCATAAATAACGAATCTAAGGGGACTTTAGTTTATCCTACAAGCTTAACAGATAGAAGACAGTATCAATATTGTGTAATTGAACATGAGGGTACAGTTGAAAATTCAAAATATTATCAGGTTGTAACTTATATGAAATTTGAAATTCCCATTATTGGTGGACTCCTTGAATTCCCTGTACGTGGTGAGACAAAAGTTTTATATGAAAATATAGGAAATTAATAAAAAGGGTGATAGAATGAATGTTATTGTTTCTAATAAATATCAATTGATGTTAGAAAATTTAGGTATTGATGTTATTAAAAATTTAAATGGCGAATTTGATGTTGATGAAATTATTAGTACCTTTCAAAATTTTTTCTATCAACGTATGATCTTGGATATAACAGCAATTAAAAACTATAAAGATATAAGAAATTTACAGAAATTATCAATTTCCTTAGATATGGATAAAATAATTTTGCTTTTAGATGATTCTGAAGAAAGTTCATCACCAGCATATTTATCTAAACTTATTTCGATGGGAATTTATAATTTTACACGAAATTTAGAGGGGATTCAATATTTATATAATCACCCTAATTCATATCGTGATGTTGCACAGTTTCATCAAATTGATGATAATGTTACACCAACTCAAACTGTTGCTAAGGCAGAAACACCAGTTGCTGCAGTAGTGACTAAGCCGCAATATAGTGGTGGTGAACATAGTCGTATTATTGGTGTTAAAAATGTAACAAAGAGTGCTGGAGCAACAACTTTAGTCTATATGATGTATAATGAATTAGCTAGAAATTACAATGTTACAGCGATTGAAGTTGATAAAACTGACTTTACATATCTAAAGGATAATACTATGATATCTGCTATTAGTGGTACAGTTATGCAAGAAGTTGGAAAATATACTTCAAGTGATGTTATTTTGATTGATATTAACAATAGTGTTCAGGCTGAAACGTTGTGTAATGAAATTATATATTTGATTGAACCAACGACAATTAAATTAAATAAACTTATGATGGTTACACCACAAACTTTAAAAACATTAAAAGATAAAAAGGTTATATTGAATCAAAGCTTACTTAGTTCTAAAGATGTACTAGATTTTGAATATGAATCACGTCTTAAAATTTTCTATAATATGCCACCTCTTGATGAAAGAGAAACAAGAAATAGCATGTTAAATGATTTCTTAGTTCGTTTAGGTTTTGATTTGCAAGCTAGATAGATAATATAATCGTGAGGTGATAATTATGATTAAGAAATTAACAAAAACTATTATTTTAATAGTTTTTGTCGTGTTTTTAGGGATTAATAAAGTTAATGCAGCTATTTTTAAAACTTGTGCTTATAAAAATGGTGATAAGAATGTTACGGTAACGATAAGTAAGTCTTTTGTAGCGAGTGTTTCAACTAGTAGTTATAATAATTTAAAAAAAATAGGCAATTGGGATGTTGCTGGAAGTGATTTTAAAAGTAAATCGAGCTTTTTAGGATATAATTATTTTAAAGACAATAATCGTACATGTCCACCAGTTGTTATGGTTGTACAATATACAATGGATAAATATTTATTCTTCAGTGACGATACATCAAAAACAAAGAAAGAAGTTAAAGCTGGAGCCGAAAAAATGAAAAAATTATTTGACTTTAAAGTTGATGAATTAGCTTTAGCCTCTGAACTTGATGGCGATTCGCACTTTGGTGAAGATACAACTCCTAGCAGTATTGCTAAAGTAACATCCAAAACTTGTCAGTGTGAAGGAACCCAAGGAAATGATAAAATTAAAATCACTTTTGATGTTAATCCAAACCTAGTTACTCCGGCTGTAGAAATGTCTATTAATGATAAAGATGCAAGTAAAAACCTTTTTTCTTCAATTACCATAGAAAATTGGAATAAGGCAGCACCAGGAACATCATATACTTATTATGATGATTTAGTGAAAAATAATTCATGCCCTGCTTATGCTCTTTTGGAAAAAACAAATCTAATTTCTACTAAGTATGTATATTTAAGTGACCAAAAAAATCTTAGTAAGTTAAAAAGTGTATCTAAAAGTTGGTGGGGTGCGAAATCTTCTGTTTATGCTGTTGATTGTAAGGAAATAAAAAAGCAAGAAGAAGAAAAGCCAACCACTCCAACAGAACCAGAAAAAGAATATGAAGATCCTAGCGTTGAACATAATGTTGATCGATTAAATTCTGATTTAGATACTTTTAGTTGTGGGAATAACTATGTTCAAGGGATTCCGGCTAGATTTATTCGTATAACAAAATTTTTATATAATTTTATTCAAGTTTTAGTTCCAGTTGTGATTGTTATACTTGGTATTTTAGATTTAGTTAAGTCAATTGCTGGACAGAAAGAAGATGAAATTAAAAAAGGTCAACAGACTTTTATTAAAAGATTAATAGGCGCTGTTGTTGTCTTCTTTGTCTTTGCTATTATCAAATTTTTAGTAAGTATTTTAAGTTCTAATAGTACAGAAGTAATTTCTTGTATGGATTGTTTCTTAAAAGGTAATGATAGTTGTATTTTGGAGTGATAATATGAAAAAAATGAAATTATTATTGATTATCTTAACTGTTATTAGTACGATATTTTGTTTTAATAGTAGTGTAGCTGCCCAAGATACACCAAATGCTAGTTATATGAAAACTGGTTCATATGTAAGTTGTGGGACACCAACACCTTTAATCAAGAAAATACCATCTATTATCCCTAAAATATCTAAGTCAATTTATAATATTGTAATGGTTATTGTACCTCTTTTGTTAGTCTTCTTTGGTATGATTGATCTCGTTAAGGGCGTTATGTCACAAAAAGAAGATGAAATAAAAAAAGGACGAGATAATTTTGTTAAAAGACTGATAATTGGTTTAGTTCTGTTCTTGATTGTAATGCTTACGAAAATGTTTGTTGGTATTTTTAGCTCTAGTGATTCATCAAGAATTGTTGAGTGTATCGATTGTTTCATAAGCAATGAGTGTAGCGCTGATAGTTAAGTAAGGTGATAGTATGCAAAAAAAGAAAATAATATTTTTATTAGTTTTATTAATAGTAGTTAGCTTGTTACTTCCGAATAAAGTAATGGCTGCTAATTTTACTTGTAATGCCTTAGGGGACGATATAAAAATTGACAATCAACTAGCAAATATTGTAAGATATGTTATATTGATTATGCAGATTCTAGTTCCTGTTTTACTTGTTATTTTAGGTTTGATTGATTTTGTAAAAGCTATTGCATCACAGAAAGATGATGAGATTAAAAAAGGTCAACAAATTTTTCTTAAACGAGTTATTGCTGGTATTTTAGTTTTCTTTGTTATTGCTATTGTTAAGTTTGTTATTAGTGTTGTAGCTGGCAGTAGTGAAGGTGGAGTTATGAATTGTGCCAATTGCTTTATTAAAGGACCAGAAAGTTCTGATTGTGGATAGGAGTGAATGTTATGAACCAGAAAAAATTTAGTTTCTTATTTATTTTTACTTTAATTAGTATTTTCGCATTTAATGCTAATGTTTTTGCTGATATTACATGTGCGGCAATCCCAGATGCTTCAATTGATGAATCAATTGTTGATTTGGTGCATATGATTATTAGAATTATTCAAATAGCCGTTCCTGTATTATTAGTTGTTTTAGGTATGATTGATTTCCTAAAAGGATTAGTAGCTCAAAAAGAAGATGAAATCAAAAAAGGACAGCAAACTTTTATTAAAAGAGTTATTGCCGCTGTTTTAGTTTTCTTTGTTATTGCTATTGTTAAATTTATCATTAGTGCTGTTGCATCAAATAGTGATGTTATGGATTGTGCCAATTGTTTTATTCAAGGCTCAGATTCTCCTTCATGTAATGGAGGAAATGATGCAGACGCTGATGCAGTATAATCATATGAGGTGATGTTATGCCAGAGACAAAGGCAGAAGAAAATATGTCAGAAATAAAACCAGAAGAGAAAAAGATGAATAAAAAATATTTATTTATTATTGGTGGAATTTTTGGTGTTATTATTTTAATTATTATTGTTGTAGCAATCTTTAGATCATGTACAGGTCCTGGTACTAATTACGAAAAGACGGAACGTACAATGCTTAAGGCTGCTGAAAAGTATTTTGCTAGTGAAGGACAAGATTTACCAGCTGTAAATGAAAGCAAAGAAGTATCTAGCTTAGAATTATCTGGTGGTGGCTTCATGAAGGATTTATCTGAATATCTTGTTGATGTTTCTTGTACTGGTAAAGTTACAGCTTATAATCATAATGATCATATGCTTTATGTTCCACACTTAGATTGTACTGACTATAAAACACAACATTTAGCCGATAAAATAAAAGAAGATAATTTAGTTGATTCTGATGTAGAAAAAACTGATTATGTTTCAGGCTTGTATGATATGGAAGGAACTTTAGTTTTTAGAGGTAAAAATCCTAATAACTATGTTTCTTTTGGTGGGATAACTTGGCGTATTATTGATATTAATACTAGTGGAATTATTCGTTTAATTAGAACTGAATCTGAGAAAAAAGCTATTTCTTGGGATACAAAATTTAATTCTCAAGCTAAGAAAGCTTATGGAATTAATGATTATAAAAATAGTTATATTGTTGAAAAAATGAATGACGATTATAAAGATTTTAAAGATGATAACAAAGTTCATCTAGCACCTTATAGTGTTTGTATTGGAAAAAGAGGCGCAACAGAATTGGCCGTTGATTATAAAATTGATTGCGCTAGTGTTTTGGAAAATCAATATATTGGTGTTATTAATAGTTCTGATTTTGCTAGAGCTTCTTTAGATGAAAATTGTGTTAAAATAACCAATGGTGCTTGTACTAATTATAATTATTTATCAGATGTTGCCGTTGAAACATGGACTTCAACAGCTTTAAAGAGAAATACATATGAAGTTATTTATTTAAATGGTGGAATAGCAGCTGCTATGAATGCTAGAAAAACTTCTACTTATAATTGGGTTATAGCTATTGAAGGTAATGAAAAGTATATTTCTGGTAATGGAACGAAAGAGACTCCTTATTTAATAGGTACTGATTCTAAAAAGTAGTTTTATTGACAAAAAAGGTCGGTTATAGTATAATTAACGCAAGAGAGGGATGAGTTTAGATGCTTAATATGATAAATGTTCTAGATACTATTAATACAAAAGCTACATATGAATGTGGAAGCGCAGGAATTGAATTTACGGGAATGATTCCTAATGCTGTATCTTTAATTGTAAAAATTATTTGGGTAGTTGTACCAGTTCTTTTAGTTATTTTTGGACTATTAGATTTAGCTAAAGCTGTTGTAGCCCAAAAAGAAGATGAAATTAAAAAAGGTCAACAAACTTTAATAAAACGTATTGTTGCAGCTGTTATCGTTTTCTTTGTTATCTTTATTGTCCAAACAATTATTCGCTTTGTTTCCGGTGAAGATGACACCGTTATGAGTTGTTTTAACTGTTTTGTCAATGGTGAAGTAGGAAATAATGGATGTAGCTTAGTTCAAGGAGAAGCTGCTGGATTATAATATTAAAAGTACATAAAAACTATTTATTTAATAGTTTTTTTTTGTTATAATAATGATAGAGTGCGTCTTTAGAAGAGGTGAATTGTTGTGAAAAAATTTGTTTGGATGATTACATTATTATTTTCTTTGTTTTTTGCTTTAGATAAAGTAAGTGCTGAAACAACTTGTACTTATGGTCTAGGTACAGGAAAAAATTGGAATAAGCAATTAACTCTTATTTTAATTGACGGAGAAAAATCATCAATCCTTTTTGATCAATCACCTTTATTTAGTAAATATAAAATACATTCAAATGATACAAGTACAATTGTTGATATTGACGAGCACAATATTATGATTAATGGTAATCCTGGTGTTCACATAGGTTATAAAATATATAACAATGAAGAAACTTATAAAAAGGCTGAAGAAGTTGCTAAAGCTAATAAAACAAGTGTTTGTCCACCAACTTTAACACTTACAATCAGAAATAAAATAGAATATAGTGGTGTTCTTCAAAATATGATTCAAACATTTTTAAATGTTAATCCAATTGCATGGGTAACTAGTTTGTTTACCGCACGACAAAGTGATGCTTACTATATTTATAGTGATGGTTTATCAGAACCAGAAATGGAAAAATTGGGTTTTAATATAGGCTTTATGAATTCAAGTAATGTTAGTGGAGAAGATAAAACTCTCATACTAGAAAGTGCTAAAGATATTGCTAATATTGAAACTAGTTGTACTACTTATAATACTTACTTACAATCAATTCAATTAAATTTACAAGGTAAAAAATGCGAAGGGAATTCTGAATTTACTAAAGAGTATCAAGAACTATCAGAATTATGTGACGCTTTTAGAAGTACTCATAGCTATATTACAACAGATGATTCAATGGCAAAAAAATGTAGTTCTGCTTGCTCTAGATTAAAAGACGATATAGCTAGTGCTTGTAAGGTAGCTATTGAAACCAACGCTTGTAATTCACTTGGAAATAAAATTATAAAGTGGATTTTTAGAATCATTAATATTGTAAGATATGCTGTTCCAGCTTTACTTATTATTTTAAGTATTTTAGATTATCTTAAAGCTTTAGCGTCTGACAGTGAAGATGAAATGAAGAAAGTAACTGGTCGTTTTGCTAAAAGATTAATTGCTGCTGCTTTAATATTCTTAATACCATTTGTTTTAGACTTTATTTTAAGAATGTTTAATATACCTGGCTTTAATGCCGAAAATCCATTTTGTGCAAACTAAAGGATGGGGTTGATAATTTATGGAATTTATTATAAAAACATTAAGAACCTTGTTCTTTTCTTTAGACAAGATTATTTATGGGTTTATTGATGATGTTTATGGATTACTTTTACAACTTTCTAGAACATCTATTTTTACACAAGATACAATTCATGAATTTTCAGAAAGGATTTATGCTTTAATTGGAATTTTTATGTTATTTAAAGTTAGTATATCCTTAATAAACTATGTGTTAAACCCTGATGATTTTATCGATAAAGAAAAGGGGTTAGCTTCAATTGTCAAACGTATTATTTTGGCGCTTGTCATGATTGTTTTAGTGCCATATATATTTAGTGAAGCATATGAGGTTCAAACAATTATCTTAGAGGAAAATACCATAATGAATTTAGTTTTTGGTTCTCCTAGTTCTAATGATAATCAACTTCCAAGTCAAAGTTATGCTGAATCGGCTGGAAGTAAAATACAGTTTACTGTGCTATACGCCTTTGCACAACCTAATTACGATGACTTTGCTTCCGATGAATATGATTTGTTAAGTTGTAGAGAAACTTATGCAAAATACACGAAAGATGAAAATTCATCACGTGTGGGTGAATATAAATTTCGAAAGTTACCAACTTATAATGGTAATGAATCGACTGAGTCTAGATTTATTTATGAATTAAATCCTGCTTGCTTTGGCGAATATGATGCTGCTACTGATACTTACGTTGCAGGAAGTAATGCTAGTAATGGTAAGTTATTATCTTTGTTCGAAAAAAATGATGCCGCTACTATTTATCAAGACTATGCTCAAGGGGTAGCCCAACAAAGTTTTAGTTTATTCTTTAAGAAAAATGTTATGATTGCCAAAGAAACTGGTGAAGAAGGCCGTTACTTTATCAATTATAAATTTGGTATTAGTACAGCTGTTGGTGTAGCTATTTTATATTTACTTTTAATGTTCTGTATAGATATCGCTGTAAGATCAATTAAGTTAGGCTTCTTACAGATGATAGCGCCTATACCAATTCTATCTTATTGTGATCCAAAATCTGGAAAAGATGGGATGTTTAAAAAATGGACTGATATGTGTGTAAAAACATATTTAGAATTATTTATGCGTTTAGCTGCTTTATTCTTTGGAATATATGTTATTAGTTTAATAGGAACTTTTAGAGACGTTATCACTGGTGAAGTTGTTTCTGGATGGACTGTTTCAATCTTTATGATTGTTGGGGTATTAATTTTTATTAAGAAATTACCAGAAATATTAAAAGAAGTTCTTAATATTAAATCCGATGCTAAATTTACACTTAATCCACTTAAGAAATTAGAAAATGAGATGCTAGGTGGTAAACAACTTATTGGTGCTGGTGCAGCAGGTTTAGCTGGCGCTGCCGCTTTTGGTTCAAATGCTGTTACAGGGTTTACTAATAATAAAGGTTTAGCTAAATTAAAGGCTATTCCAAGTGCTGTAGCTGGTGGATTATCTGCTGCAGGACGTGGTATGGTAGGTGCTGCTAAAGGTGAAAAATTTGGTAAAAATTTTGCTAATTCTTATGGAGCTGCAATGCAGGCTAAACAGTCGCGCGCTGATCGTGTTGATGACGAGGTAGGTTGGGTAGAAATGATGACATCCAAAGCACAACAAAAAATGGGTGTACACACTCAAGGTGAAAAGGTTAAAGCAGCTAATGACAAATTACAAGCAATACAAGATTCATATAAAGCTATGCAAAATGCCGCTGTAGGAAATGACAGAACTAAGTTTAAAGCTACAATTGATAAAAAAGAAATAGAATTTGAGGGTATAAAAGGTCTAGAAAAATTTTTAGATGAAGTTAAAAAGACTACTATAAATCGTAACGACTATGCTACAGATAGTGAATATTTAGATGCAGTTAAAAAACAACAAGGAAGAATTAAAGACCTAGAAGATGCTAAAGATAGTCGTTTAAATGATATAGCTATCGGAGCAACGACAACTGGTGATGCAGCAACGGATCAAGCTATTAAGGGTAATTATCAACAAATGGTTTCTACAGCTAATGAGGTAAACAGTATTACAAGTAGTATTGATTCAAACATTGGTAAGATTGATATTTCTAAAGATGCTAAGACAATTAATGGTCAAGCTAAAGGTGTATCTTATCAAGTTTCTGGTTCTAAAGCTGCACAACATGCTACAACTGTCGATCAATATGGTGCAAAAAAAGGTCAAAAATAATAAGAATAAAAAGGGTGTGATAAATAATGAACGAGTATTTAATACCAGCCAATTCGAAAAAGTCGATGTTGTATTTTGGACTTTTCAATCGTACAGATTTAATTATATTTGGGATAGGTTTAGGTGTTTCGCTATTACTTTTAATGGCGTTACCTGTTGATGAATTATTATTTGCTATTTTAGCGATATCACCAGGAATTATCACAGGGGTTTTGGTAATACCGATTCCAAATTATCATAATGTACGAACAATAATTATGTTAGCATATGAATTTTACACAACAAGACAACAATATGTATGGAAAGGTTGGTGCTTTGGACATGGCGAAGAAGACAAAGAGCAAATACACAAATGATGATATTCCTGTAAGAAGTATTACTAATGGTGTAATTTATTTAGAGGGAAAAGGTAATCTTAAAGTTACTGGGGTTAAGATAATGCCAAGAAATATTTTTATCTTAGATCCTAATATGCAAAATGCTATAATTACTAATTTGAAGACAGTATATAATGTTATTGATTATGAATTTTGGATTATAGTAGCTGATCGCCCAGTTGATATTAATATTTATTTGTCTGAGCTAGAACTTTTATATAACCGTACAACTGACCCTGCTAGACGTAAGATTATTAATCAAGATTTAAGTAAGGCTAACATGTTTATGAATAATAGTGTTGTTGATACAGAATATTTTCTATTATTTAAAGAAAAAGATGATGATTTAATTAATAAAAGGATTAGAAATTTAATTAATAATTTTGCTAATGCTGGTTTAACAGCTTTTCAAACGACTAATGATGATTTAAGGATGATTTTAGATAACTTTTTAAATGGTGGTGTAACAACAGAATTTGGGACGGTGTTATCATGATGGATATAAAAAGTCAGATTGCTCCTAAAGGATTAGAGTTTAAGCCTTCAGAGTTTGTCATCAGTGACAAATATGCAACTATTTTAACGGTTATTAGTTATCCTAAATATGTTTATCCTGGTTATTTATCATCATTAACTTCTATGTCTGGTATAAAACTTGTTATTAAACATATACCTCTTCCTTTTAGTACAATTCAGAAAATGTTGAATAAGGAAATAGCTGATTTAAAAGCTAGATATCAAGAAGAAAACGATCGAACTATTCAAGAGCGAATCAAACAAGATTATGCTTCTTTGGAGCAGTTTGTTTCTGAATTAGCAGCTAGTCAGTCAAAGATATATGATTTTCAAATGCACATTATGATAACAGCTAATTCTCAAGATGAATTGGTTGTTAAAAAGTTACAATTAAAAAATTATCTTGAAGCGATGGAAATGCGTGCTATACCTCTTCGTTTTGAACAAGATAAAGTTTTAAAATCAATGCTTCCTATTTATGAAAAACAAGATATTGAGGATCGAATTGGTACACCAATTCCAGCTCCTACAATGGCAGCAATGTATCCTTTTATCTTTGATAGTATTAAAGATCCTGGATTATCAACTTTATTAGGTATTGATTTTTCTGGTGGTGTTATTTTATTTAACCAATTTTTATATCAAATAAGAAAAGAACACAATCGAAATAATGCTAATATGATTATCTTGGGAACATCTGGTAGTGGTAAATCAACGGCTGCTAAACTTCTTTTAAGATCTCATATTAGAAATAATTATCAAATTGTTGTTATTGACCCTGAAGGGGAACTTGAAGATATGTGTAACCTTTATGGTGGCGATTTTATTAGCCTTGGAAAAGGTGGAAATTTTGGTATGATTAATCCACTTGAGGTCGTAATGGATGTTGATGAAGAAGAAATTCGTCAAGGCCTTGGT
>CANRJK010000008.1 GCA_947630955.1 uncultured Bacilli bacterium
TTCTATTTTTAGTTATAAGTTACTTACTTAATTGTTACTATTTTTTGTGTGTACACAGTATTCATCCAACTCTTTGTCGCATACCCCCAGATAAATTTCTAGGATAACTATTAATAAAATCTTTTAAACCATATTTATTTAATAAGTAAGTAACATAATTTTTATTATCATCGGTCAATTGTTTTTTTATTTTTAATCCTAATAAGCAATTATCTAAGACAGTTAACCAATCAAATAAAGCATCTTCTTGGAGCATATAACCAATGGTTTTATGGTGATAATCAACCTCACCACTGGTTGCTGTCTCTTGACCATTTAAAATGGATAATAGAGTAGATTTACCACACCCGGAAGGACCAACAATAGCAATAAAATCGCCATCATTAACATTGATAGAAATATTATCAATAGCCATAATCTCTTCTTTTGGTGTGTGATAAATTTTCGTTATATTGTTAATCGATAGAATGTTATTCATTGTTTTGATTTTTTACTAAGGTATTGAAATCTACTCTTTTATCAAGAAAGCCATTAAATTCAACAATATCTTGCATATGATTGAATCCTTTTTCAGTTATAGATGTTGTATCATACCATGAATCAATGTCACGATATCGACCAATAACGGTTGCGATATCATCTAATTTTGTATCAGGAAAATAGTCAACTAATAATTGAGCAAGCTCTTCATCAGAGTGTGATTTAGTGTAATCAATGCCTTTTTGAATAGCTTTAGTGAAGTTTGCTATCGTTTTAGGGTTTTCATCAATATAACTTTTTAGGGCATTAAAAGTTGTATATGGAACTTCACCACCTAATTCACCAACTGATTTAATAACATATCCTTGTTTTTCTTTTTCTAGAGCTAAAGCATTTGGTTCAAATAAGGTAACTAAATCACCATTACCACCAATAAATGCTCCAGAAAGATTAGCAAAATCTACACTTGTATCAACCGTAGCTTTTACGTTATTTTGTGCTAGAGTGTAATTAAGTGTCATAGCTGGCATACCACCATTACGACCTCCTAAAATCGTTTTACCTTCTAAATATTTTAAATCAAAATTATCCATTTTTTCACGAGCTACTAAGAAACTACCATCTTTTTTAGTTAAGCCTGCAAAGTTAATTAAGTAGTCTTTTGCGCCCCTGTTATAGATATACAGTGTTTGTTCACTACCACAAAAACCAATTTGAACATCTTTTGACATAACAGCTGAAGCTACTTTATCAGCTCCACTAGTTAAAATAATTTCTACATCTAATCCGTAGTCTTTGAAATAACCTAGTGAATCAGCTACATACATTGGTGTATAAAATAAACTATGGGTTACTTCTGCTACTTTAATTGGCGTTAGTTCTTTTTCATCTTCTTTTTTAGAATTATTTATTACAATATAAAGAGTTAGTAGAAAGGCAATACAAATTAAAGTAATAATAAGTTTTTTCATTTTTTTCTCCTTTCTTTAATTAGTATATTCATAAGCAATTATAATGTGTTAAAATAAATATAGAGTTAAGTCGGAGGAAATAATTTATAAAAAATAGTACTAAAATTGAATAATTAAGCAAAAAAAGCTTTAAAAATTTATAAAGTAACTTTTGGTTCTTTTTGGTATCTATGCTATATTATTATTGGAATTGATGTAATTGATATAAAAGGAAATGAGGATATTAATGAAAAAAATATTAGAATGTCAAAATCTTAAAAAAAAGTTTGGTAAGAAACAAGTTTTAAGAGATGTATCTTTTTCTTTAAATGAAGGAGATATACTGGGATTTATTGGCCCAAATGGAGCTGGTAAAACTACAACTATTAAATTAATTTTAGGTCTTCAAAAAATTAATGGCGGTAAGGTTACAATTAATGGTTATGATATTAAAACCAATTATGTTCAAGCAATAAAAAAAGTAGGCGCGATTGTTGAAAATCCCGATTTATATATGTATTTGACGGGTCGGGAAAATTTGAAGCTGATAGCTAGGTTATATGATGAGGTTGATAAAAAGAGGATTGAAGAAGTTATTGAGATATCTGGTTTAGGTAAAAGAATTGATGATAAAGTTAGTAAATATTCCTTGGGTATGCGGCAAAGACTTGGAATAGCAGCTGCTTTAATTAATAAACCTAATATTTTGATTTTAGATGAACCTACTAATGGACTAGATCCTGAAGGTATCAAACAATTACGTGATTTACTTATTAAATTAGCTAAAGAATATAAGATGGGTATTTTGATATCTAGTCATAATTTACTTGAATTAGAAAGTTTTTGTAATAAAGTTTGTATAATTCAAAATGGTAAAATTATTGAATCTAGCAGTATAAAAGAATTAAAAAATAAAATTTCGGATTCTTTATATGTTTTTGAGTTAGATAAAGTAAGTGATTTATATAAATTTATTAAAGAAAAATTTGAAGTTATCAATAAGACAACATTTAAAATTCAGATAAATCGTGATGCAGTGCCTAAACTTATAGAGAAACTTATTCGCAATAAATACCAGATTTACCAAGTATCACAGCTTCAAATAAGTCTTGAAGAAGCTTTTTTGGAAAAGACTGGGGGTAATAAAATTGATTAATTTATTAAAAAATGAATTTTTTAAAGTTATAAAAAAACGTGGTTTTTTAATTATGATTATCGTTATGTTTGGATATGCCATTTTAACAAATGTAATTTATAAGACTGTTTATTCTGATCTCGAACAAATAAGTGAGTCATCATATCAAGGTGAAAGTTATTATAAAACAAAAGATGATAGTCTTTTATCTAAAGTTGATGATAAAACTTCAAAACAATTTAATAAGTTAGTTGAACAATATGATTCTGGTTCATGGCAATATAATTATCTTTTGGATAATAATGCTTATAATTATCTATATGAAATTAATAGTTATGAATTAAAATTAACTGATGATAAAAATAATTATGAAGAAGCTAAAAAAAATTATAATAACTTGTTAGATATTTTAAAAAAAGATGATTGGCGTTCCATTGTTAAACAAAATAAAGAAGATTACGAGAAATTACTACAAACGGCTTCTTTAACAGCAAAAAAAGAATTACAAATTACGATAGAAGAACAAGATATTCGTTTAGATAAGAATATATCTTTTGAAACTAGTAATAAAAATGATACTTTAAATAAGTATATTTCTAGTAAAAAAGAACTTTTGAATTATGAGAATAAAGATTTAGAAAAGTTATCGGATAATGATTTGGAAAATTATGAAGAAATTAGGAGAGATTATTTATCTTCTGAATATGCTTTAAAACATAATATTCCTCTTGATGATTATGCATCATCAAAAGGTATTTTGGAGAATTTTTTCAACGAATATTCTTTGATGTTAATTATTATGATGATTATGATTGCAGGTTCTATTACTAGTCAAGAATTTAGTAAGGGAACAATTAAACTTTTATTGGTTAGACCATATTCACGTATTAAAATATTACTTAGCAAATATATAATGGTATTGATTAATATTTTAATGGCAACAGCTATAATGTTTATTATTCAGTTATTAGTTGGTAGTATCTTTTTTGGTCTAGATTCTCTTAAAACACCAGTTATAGTCTATAGTAGTATTAAAGATAGCATAGAAGTCATGAATGTTTTTAAGTATTTTGCATTGAATTTCTTAAGTTGTTTACCATATTTTATTATTATCGCAACTTTAGCTTTTTGTGCTAGTACTTTATTTTGCAATACATCATTAGCGATTGTTATTGGTTTTGTAGGATTTGTTATAGGAAATATATCATCTTTATTAGAATCTTTTAAAAATTGGTGGGTTAAATACGTTATTTTCTTTAACTGGGATTTTACGCCATATATATTTAATAATAGACCACCAATTGATGGATTAAATTTAAATTTTTCTATTGTGACGTGTTTAGTTTATCTATTAATTATGTTAATTCCAACTTTTATTATTTTCAAAAGAAAAGATATCAACAATGTCTAGTGTTAAGATATTGTTCCTATCTTTTTTTTATAAATAATGATATAATGAAAAGGTAAAGTAGCAGGAGGTTTTACATGATTGAGGATTTAAATGAAAAACAACAAGAGGCCGTTACACATACGGAGGGTCCTCTTCTTGTAATAGCAGGTGCAGGTAGTGGAAAAACAAGAGTTTTGACTATGCGTATAGCTTATTTAATAGAACATTTAGGAATTAGTCCTTCTAGTATTTTAGCTATTACTTTTACTAATAAAGCGGCTAAAGAAATGAAAGAAAGAGTTCGACAACTTTTAGGTCCTGTTGCTTATCAGATACAAATATCTACTTTTCATTCTTTTGGTCTTAGTGTTATTAGAGAAAATTATGAATTGTTAGGATATAAAAGAGAATTTACAATTTTAGATAGTGATGATTCACTACTTATTATTAAAAAAATATTAAAGAGTTTAAATTTAGATCCTAAAGTTTATAATGCAAGAACAATAAGAAGTAGAATTAGTAGTGCGAAAAACGAAATGTTAACTGCTAAGCAACTGGAAAAATTTTCTATTAGTGATTTAGATGAAAAGATTGTCGAAATATATAGTTTGTATCAAGATAAATTAATAAATAACAATTCTCTTGATTTTGATGATTTATTGTTAAAACCCATTGAACTCTTTAATAAATATCCAGATATTTTAAAAAAATATCAAGAGCGTTTTAAATATATACTGGTTGATGAGTATCAAGATACTAATGAAGTTCAGTACAATTTAACTAAAATGCTCAGCAAAAAGTATAAAAATATATGTGTTGTTGGTGATGAATCACAGTCCATTTATGCATTTAGAGGTTCTAATTATCGCAATATTTTAAATTTTGAACATGATTATAAAAACGCTAAAATCATTCTTCTTGAACAAAATTATCGTAGTACGCAAATGATTTTAAATGCAGCTAATGATGTAATTAAAAACAATAAGCAAAGAAAGGATAAAAAACTTTGGACTGATAATGAACAAGGTGATAAAGTTATCTATCATAAATGTCTCGATGAAAAAGATGAGGCTTTGTATGTTACTAAGCAAATTAATAAATTGATTGGTAATAAAGTATCATTAAATGATATAGTTGTTTTATATCGAACTAATGCTCAATCACGTAACATAGAAGAAGCTTTATTAAAAGATAATATTCCATATAAAGTTATCGGTAGTTTTTACTTCTATAATCGTAAAGAAATTAAAGATTTAATTGCTTATTTGAAACTTATTTATAACAATGATGATGATGTAAGTTTAACTAGAGTTATTAATTGCCCTAAAAGAGGAATTGGTAGTAAAACATTGGAGCAGTTATCTTTAAAAGCATCTATTGATGGAACTAGTATGTATGCTGCAATAGATAGTGGTAAAGAGTTAAAATTTAAAGAATTGATTGCTTCTTTAAAAGAGGAAAGTGAAACTTTATCTTTAACTGAATTGGTTGATTTAGTTCTTGTAAAAAGTGGTTTGAAAAGGGAACTTGAAAACGAAGGCACACTAGAAGCGGAAGCAAGACTTGAAAACTTAGAAGAATTTAAATCTATTACTAAAAATTTTGAAGAAAGAAATGGGATAATTTCATTAAGTGATTTTTTGGAAGAAATTAGCTTAGTTGCTGATATCGAAGAACATAAAGATAATAATGATGTTGTTACATTAATGACTATTCATTCAGCCAAAGGATTAGAATT
Organism: uncultured Bacilli bacterium; assembly: GCA_947630955.1. Taxonomy (GTDB): domain Bacteria; phylum Bacillota_I; class Bacilli_A; order RF39; family UBA660; genus UBA5578. The sequence continues at coordinate 5,694 of CANRJK010000008.1, forward strand.
TAAATATGTGTTTGTTATAGGAATGGAAGAAGGTATTTTTCCTCATAGTAGGTCTTTATTTTCAAATGATGAATTAGAAGAAGAAAGAAGATTATGCTATGTAGCTATCACAAGAGCTAAGAAAAAATTATGGTTAGTAGGCGCTAAAAGAAGAATTTTGTTTGGTTTAGATAATCAAAATCCTATTAGTCGTTTTGTCAAAGAAATAGATAGTGAACATTTAGATATTGAAGAAGAAAAACTTTTTGGTACTAAAAAAACTAATAAAAAGAAGATGACTATTGATGATACTGCTGAATATAAAGTAGGCGAGAAAATCATTCACGATATTTTTGGTGAAGGCATTATTGTTAGTGTTGAAAACGCCGTTGTTAATATTGCTTTTCCACATCCAATAGGGATAAAAACAATTTTAAAAGGACATAAAAGTATAAGAAAGGAATAGGTGGTTTAAATGATTAGTGTTTTATCTATTTTATCAAAATTAGAAGAATGGTCTGAACAATTACGTTCATGGATTTATGACAATTACAATAATCCTATATTATGGGTAGGTATTTTAGCAATTGCCTTTATCTTTTTTAAGGTAATGTTTAGTTCATTAAATAAAGATTAGAAGTAGAACAATCTACTTTTTTCTTTGATACAATAAAACGCATATGTGTTATAATAAATTGTGGATGGTGAGATTATGAATCTTATTATTGGTTCACATGTTTCTTTTAATAAAGATAAGCAGATGTTAGGAAGTGTTATTGAAGCTTTAAGTTATGGCTCTAATACTTTTATGTTTTATACTGGTGCTCCACAAAATACTAATCGTAGTGCTATCTGTAGTAATTTAACTGATTTAGCTCATAATTTAATGTTAAATGAAAATATTAATATTGATGATGTTGTTGTTCATGCACCATATATAATTAATTTAGCTAATGATAAAAATTTTGATTTTAATGTTAAATTTTTGAAAGAAGAAATAGAGCGTGTTGAAGCTTTAGGCGTCAAAAAATTAGTTTTACATCCTGGTAGTCATGTTAACCTTGGCCTTGAAAAAGGAACTTCAAACATTATTAAAGCTTTAAATGAATGTTTAACTTCTAAGACTAATGTTATAGTATGTTTAGAAACAATGGCTGGTAAGGGTAGTGAGATTGGTTATCGTTTTGAGCAGTTAAAAGAAATATTAGATGGTGTCAAACTAAAAGATAAGGTAGGTGTTTGTTTAGATACATGTCATATAAATGATGCTGGTTATGATTTGAATAATTTTGATGAAGTATTAGATGAATTTGATAAAATTATTGGTTTAGATAAACTTTTGGTTTTGCACATTAACGATAGTAAAAATATTAAAGGAGCAAGAAAAGATCGTCATGAGAATATAGGTTATGGAACCATTGGCTTTGATAATTTAATCAAAATTATCTATAATGAAAAATTAAAAGATGTTCCTAAAATTTTAGAAACACCTTATGTTGACACACCAATAGGTAAGTTAGCACCTTATAAAAGAGAAATAATGATGATTAAAGATAAAAAATTTAATGACAATTTAGTTAATGATATAGTTTCGGATAATAAATAACATATAATTCGTATAATTTATTATAAGCACCAGGTTGTAGTTTTTCTTTCGCTATTCTTAAAATTTTATTTGGATCATTTAAGATGGTATCAAAATGGTTTTGAATAGTATCATAAATAAAATCTAGTTCATAGCTACTTAAGATAACGTTATTTTCTTTGGCAAATTTGTTTATATCATCTTTTGTTAGGTGGCTAGCATATGATTTTATAAATTTTTCTTTCATATAGTAGTATTGTATGTTAATTATAATAAAAGTTTACAGGAGGTAATATGAAAAAAAAGATAAATAATGTTAAACACTATAAAAAATATACCCAAGATGATATTACTTCTTTAGTAAACAGGCGATATAAAATTTTAATTTTTTTCATAGTTGTTTTATTTTCTGTTTTAGGTTTATGTTTGTTTTATATTCAAGTTATTAAAAATAATCATTATACTGTTCAATTAAAAGAATTAAGTCAAAAGATAATTGAAGGCGATAGTGCTTCACGTGGACGTATATATGATCGAAATGGTAAAATTATTGTTGATAATAAAGCTGTAAAAACCATCTATTATAAGAAAAAAAATGGTGTAACAACTTCAGAAGAAGTAGTTATGGCTTATAAGGTCGCTAATATTTTAGATATTGATTTTAAAAAATTAAATGATTATGATTTAAGAAATTTTTGGGTTATAAATAATCCTAGATCAGCTAATAAAAAAATAACGGATGAAGAATGGAAGTTATTAGATGAGCGAAAGTTAACCTTAGATGATATTGAAGAATATAAGATTAAAAGAGTTACAAAAAAAGAGTTAGAAGAATATAAAGATATTGATAAAGAGGCTGCTTATATTTATTATTTAATGAATAAAGGGTATTATTATGCTTTAAAAACAATTAAAAACGAAAATGTTACTGATGAAGAGTATGCTTCGATTGCTGCTAATGATGAACAGTTAAGTGGATTTGGAACGAAGTTAGATTGGGAAAGAGATTATCCATATGGTTCAACTTTTAGAACGATTTTAGGAAATGTTTCAAGTAGCAGTAGTGGTTTGCCAGCTGAACTTAAAGAAGCTTATTTATCAGTTGGTTATAGTATGTCTGATCGTGTAGGGACTAGTTATTTAGAATATCAATATGAGAGTATCTTAAGGGGAACTAAAACTAAATATACGGTTGATGATGATGGTAATTATATTGTTTTAGAAGAAGGAAAAAGAGGAAATGATATAGTTCTTAGTATTGATATTGAATTGCAACAAGCTGTTGAGAAAATTGTTGAACAAGAATTGCTTTATACTAAAAAAAATGACCCATATACTAAATATTTTGATCGGGCTTTTGTCGTTATTAGTGACCCTAATACGGGTGAAATTTTAGCTATGGTAGGCAAACAACTAAAAAAAGAAAACGGCAAATATAAAATTTATGATTATTCAGCCGGCGTTATTAATGCATCAATTACTCCTGGTTCATCAGTTAAAGCAGCTTCCCATATGGTTGGGTATGTAACTGGTAACTTAAAAATTGGTGAAGTGCGAAATGATGCTTGTATTAAAATAGCAGCTACACCAATAAAATGTTCTTATACTATGTATGGAAATATAAATGATGTTCAAGCTCTTTCTTATTCTTCTAATACTTATCAGTTCCAAACAGCTATTAAGGTTGGAAAAGGTAATTATCGTTATAATCAACCATTAAAGTTGGATGCTAAAGGTTTTGATACATATCGTAATATGTTTTCTCAGTTTGGTTTGGGTGTTAAAACGGGAATTGATTTACCTAATGAAAAACTAGGTTACAAAGGTAATAGTACTGTTTCTGGTTTGTTATTAGATTTTTCAATCGGCCAATATGATAACTACACACCTATTCAAATGTCTCAATATATTGGTACGGTTGCGACGAATGGTAACCGTGTAAAACCAAATCTACTAAAGCGTGTTTATGCTCCTACGAAAGATGGACTTACTGAGTTAATATATACTAATAAACCAGTTGTTTTGAATAAGGTCAATGCTCCTCAAAAATATTTTAATCGTATTAAACAAGGCTTACGTATGGTTTTTTCTGGAGGAACAGGTTATGGCTTTATTAATAATAAATATAAACCAGCTGGTAAAACAGGAACTAGTGAAAGTTTTGTCGATACAAATAATGATGGAAAAATTGATACGGAAACGTTATCAACTTCTTTAGTAGCTTATGCGCCATATGATAATCCAACTGTAACTTTTACAATTATTACACCTAATGTTGGAACAGGTAATATAAACTTTAATCAAATGTCGAAAGTAAATAATCGCTTATCCCAAAAAATTTCTAAAAAATACTTTGAAATTTATAAATAATTTGCTATAATAGTAATGCGTAAAAAAAGGAGGGCAAAATTATGGCAAAAAAAGGCGAAGCAAGACAAAGAATAACTCTTCAATGTACAGTATGTAAATCTGAAAATAAACGTACTGAAAAAAATAAAAAGAATACTACAGAACGTTTAGAACTAAATAAATATTGTCCAAAATGTAAAAAAATAACAGTTCACAAAGAGGAAAAATAATTTTATGTTTGAACAACTACATTTTGTAATTAACTATCAAAAATTAATTAAGTGTCAATCAGAACGCACAATATTTGGAAAAGTAAGTAATAAAGCTTACAGTCTAAATCCTATGGGCAAAAAGAATAATGTTCAGAATAAAGTTAAATATAAAGCGCGAAATAACGTAGGTATCAGAAAAAAATAAGGATATTCCTTATTTTTTAAGAAAGGAGTAAGTCTTGTGGTAAATGTAAATGATATTAAAAATGGTATGACAATTTTATTCGAAGACAATATATATATTGTTTTAGATTTTCAACATGTAAAACCTGGTAAAGGAGCGGCTTTTGTTCAAGTTAAGTTGAAAAATTTAAGAACGGGCGCTATTATTGAAAAAAGATTTAATAGTGGTGTAAAACTTGAACGAGCAATGATTGAAAAGAAAAACATGCAATACCTTTATGAATCAGGTGGTGTTTATACATTTATGGATAATCAAACTTATGAACAGTTAGAATTATCTTCTGAGCAATTAGGTAATGATAAAAATTATTTAAAAGATGGTTTAGAAGTTATGATATCTATATATCAAGGTGAGGTTTTGGGAGTTATATTACCTGAAAAAGTAGAATTAGAAATTATTGCTACAGAGCCAGCTGTTAAAGGAAATACGACTAATAATGCTCAAAAAGATGCAACTGTTGAGACTGGTTTATTAGTTCGTGTTCCATTATTTATTGAACAAGGAGAGAAAATCCTTGTTAGTACAAAAGATGGATCTTATGCATCACGTGCTTAAAGAGGATTTCCTCTTTTTTTTATGTTTAGGTACGTGATAAGATAAAATAATTGTATTAAGTTTTAAAATATAGTAAAATATATTTAGATAATGGAGGATGTATGAAAAAAACAATTAGAGATTTTGATTTAGATAATAAAAAGGTAATTATTAGAGTTGATTTTAATGTTCCTATTAAGGATGGAGAAATTACTGATGATAATAGAATTGTTGAAAGTTTAAAAACAATAAACTACGCTTTAGACCATGGTGCAAAAGTTATTTTAATGTCACATTTAGGGCGTATAAAAACAGAGCTTGATAAAGAAAAAAATAGTTTAGAACCAGTAGCTTTTAGATTAAGTGAATTACTTGATAAAGAAGTTATTTTTGTGGCTGAAACTAGAGGACCATTACTTGAAAAAGAAATAAATAATCTTCAAAAAGGAGATATTTTGTTAATGGAAAATACACGTTTTGAAGATTTAGATGGCAAAAAAGAAAGTGGTAATGACCCTGAGCTTGGAGCGTACTGGGCTAGTTTGGGAGATATTTATATTAATGATGCCTTTGGAACTGCTCATCGTGCTCATGCTTCTAATGTTGGTATCGCTACGAATTTAGATAATGGTATCGGTTTTTTAATCGAAAAAGAATTAAATAATTTAGAAGCTGCTATAAAAAATCCAGACCATCCTTTTACAGTTATTTTAGGTGGAGCTAAAGTAAGTGATAAGATTGGAGTTATTGAAAATTTAGCGACTAAAGCCGATTATCTTTTAATTGGTGGTGGTATGATGTTTACCTTTTTAAAAGCTCAAGGCTATAAAATAGGAAAGTCTTTAGTTGATGAAGAAAGTATTGACTTTTGTCAAAAGATGTTAGATAAATATCCAAATAAAATAATCTTACCTGTTGATTGTGTTTGTGGAAAAGAACTAAGTAATGATACAGAGACTAGAGCGGCTAGAATAAGTGATATTCACGATAATGAAATGGGTTTAGATATATGTTTACAAACTATTAATTTATTTAAAGAATATTTAAAAATGAGTAAGACAATTATTTGGAATGGTCCAGTTGGAGCTTTTGAATATGATAAATTTGCTCAAGGAACAAAAGAATTATGTTCAATATTAGCTGATTTGGATGCTAAAGTTATTCTTGGTGGTGGTGATACCTCTGCTGCTGCTATTAATTTTGGGTTTAAAGATAGTTATACACATATATCAACTGGTGGGGGAGCATCGCTTGAACTTTTGGAAGGAAAACAGCTACCAGGTATAGCTATTATTAACGATATATAGATGAAAAAATTTGTCGAAAAAAATAAAAATATAATAAATATCATCGTGCTTATTTGTATAACTTTCATCGTTTTATACTTAGCTTTAAAAGATGATTTTAAAGCTATTGTCAATCATATTTTAAACCTTAAAATAGGTTTTCTATTACTAGCTTTTTTAATGGTTATTATTTATTGGCTTTTAAGAAGTTTAGCACTACATCGTTTTACAAAAAAGATAAAAAAAGATAACAAATATTTAAGCTCACTACAATTAATGATTAGAACACAATTTTTTAATGCTATAACACCTTTCTCAACGGGTGGACAACCATATCAAATATATTATTTATCTAAACAAGGACTTGGAACTACTTTATCGACAAGTATTATCCTTCAAAACTTTATCGTGTATCAGATTGCCTTAGTTATATTGGGTATTGTAGCTTTAATCTCAAATTTAATCTTTCATATGTTTGATAAAACAAGTCTTTTACAACATTTAATTATGTTAGGCTTTATTGCTAATACACTTATTATTATAGTTATGTTTATTGTTTCTTTTAGTAGAAAATTGAATAAAAAACTAGTATCTTGGGCCATTAAGTTTTTGACTCGTCTTCACTTAGTAAAAAATCGTGAAAAGAAATTGGAAGAGTGGGATACTTATATTAATCGTTTTCACGATGGCGCTAAGATTTTATTAGAAAATAAATGGGAGTTTGTCAAAAATATTATTTATAATATTGTAGCTTTAGTGTGTCTATATTCTATACCTGTCTTTTTACTTTATTCGATGAATGATTTTACTAGCTATAATATTTTAGTAGCTATCGTAACAAGTGCATATGTTATGTTGATAGGATCTTTTGTTCCTATTCCAGGAGCTAGTGGTGGCTTAGAATTTGGTTTTATTGCTTTTTATGGTAATTTTATAGGTGGCGCTAAACTTAAAGCTATTATGTTATTATGGCGTTTTGTAACTTATTATTTTGGTCTTATTTTAGGGGCTATAGCTTTAAATATGAAGAAGGTGGAATAAATGAGAATAGGTCTTTTTACTGATACATACCCACCATTTGTTAATGGTGTTTCAACAAGTATATTAGTTTTAGAAAATGCTCTTAGAAAGTTAGGACATGAAGTATATATTGTTACTGTTAATCCTGAAAATATGCATTATGATTTTGAATCTGATTCTAGAATAATTAGATTACCTGGTATTCCTATTGGTATATATGATTATCGTTTAACAGGTATTTATCCCATTAAAGCAATTAATAAAATAAAGGAGTGGGACTTAGATATTATTCACTCACATACTGAATTTGGGGTTGGTACTTTTGCTAGAATTATGGCCAAACAACTAGATATTCCTATTGTTCACACATATCATACAATGTATGAAGATTATGTTCATTATATTACAAAGGGATACTTTGATAATGCTAGTAAAAAAGCCGTTGAATATCTAACTAAATTTTTCTGTGATAAAACGGTAACCGAACTTATTGTTCCAACCAAAAAAACTTATGATTTATTTAAAGAAAAGTATGAATACGATAGAGATATACATATTGTTCCTACTGGTATTGAGGTTGAACGTTTCTTTAATGAAAATAATGATCAAAGTGTAACTGAAAAATTAAGAAAAAAATTCAAAATTGGTAAAAATGATTTTATTGTTTTATTTGTTGGTCGCTTAGCTTCTGAAAAAAATATTCCTTTTTTGATTGAAAATCAGGTAGAATTAATCAAAAAGAATAAGAAGTGCAAATTATTAATTATAGGTGACGGTCCTGATAAAACAAGTTTTGAAAAATTAGCTAAAAAATTAGGTATTAGTGATAATGTTATTTTTACTGGTAAAGTACCACTTGATGAAGTAAATAAATACTATCAACTAGGTTCTGTTTTTGTTACGGCATCTAAAACGGAAACACAGGGTTTAACCCTTCTAGAAGCGATGTCTGCCTCTATTCCTGTTGTTGCTTTAGATGATGAAGCATTTGAAGATGCTGTTATTGATAAGTTAAATGGTTTCTTATTTCATGATGCCAAAGAATATCAGCAAGATATTATTAAACTAATGACTGATAAAAAATGTTATGAACAAATGTGTAGGCAAGCAAGAATTAATGCTGAAGCACATTCATCAAAATATTATGCTGAAAAAGTTTTAGATGTTTATTATAAGGCTTTAGGTGGCGAACCATCAGGTCAAAGAGAGAAAAGGACTTTTTCAAGCCGAATGAAAAACGTAATAAAGAAGGGATTTCATGATTAAAAAGAAGATAGTTATTGGTAATATGAAAATGAATTTAACATTACCACAAATAAATGACTATATTAAACAAATGGGTGCATGCAAAGATTTCGTCATTTGCCCTAGTTATCCTTATTTAAGTTTTTTTATAGAAAAAGGATTTAAGGTTGGAGCGCAAAATATTTGTGAATATGAAAAAGGATCATTTACTGGAGAGGTATCAGCTAAACAAATTAAATCTTTAGGTGCTAGTTATGTCATTATAGGTCATAGTGAGCGAAGAACATATGCTCATGAAACTGAATCCGAAATAACGGAAAAAATAAAACAAGCACTAAAAAATGATTTAAATGTTATTCTTTGTGTTGGTGAAACTTTAAAAGATAAAGAAAGTGGTACAACCAAAGAAATAATTGAAAAGCAACTTCTAAGTATTTTTGATAATTTAAAAGAAGTTGATAATAATAAAATTATTATTGCTTATGAACCTATTTGGGCTATAGGGACAGGTCAAGTTCCAACTAATGAACAAATAGAAAAGGTAAGTGAATTTATTAAAAATATAATTCAAAAAAACTATAATTTTATACCTAATGTGTTATATGGGGGAAGCATTACAAAAGAGAATATCAAAAAAATAAATTCTATTGATAATATTGATGGCTTTTTAATTGGAGGAAGCTGTTTAAATCCTAGGGAATTTACAGAAATAATTAATAATATTAGATAATCTCTTTTTTTATTCGACATTTTTCGATAACAATCGATAAATAAAATTAGTAATATATATAATGTTTATGATATAACAAGGAGGATATATGGAAAATATAAGAGTTTTAATGATAGATGATAATGTTAATTTAATAGAAGCAGTAAAGGAGTATTTTAAAAATAAACCAAAAATAGATATTGTCTTAGCCGCTAATGATGGTAAAAGTGGTATGGAACTTATCAGAAGTAAGAAAGATGAGTATGATGTTATCGTTTTAGATTTAATTATGCCTGAAAAAGATGGTTTATATGTCTTAGAGTGTATGAGACAAGAACAAATTAATAAAAAAGTTATTGTAGCGACAAGTTATAATTCCATGGAAGTAATTAGAGAAGTATCTGAATATGGAGTTAACTACTACATTTTGAAACCTTTTGACTTAATTGATTTAGAAAAAAGAATTTTAGATGTTGTTAATAAAGAATATGATAATAAAGTAATTGATATGGAATATAGTAATATTCAGTGTTCTATTTCTAAGATATTACATGAATTAGGAATTCCATCACATATTAAAGGTTATCAATATATTCGTGAAGGTATTAATATTTTATATGATAGACCTGAAACAGTTGGAGGAATAACTAAAGAATTATATCCAGAGTTAGCTAGTAAGTTTGATACTACCGTTTCGCGGGTTGAACGAGCAATTAGACACGCTATTGAAGTTAGTTGGAATCGCGGCAGTTGGGACTTAATGGAAGAAATTTTTGGACATAGTGTTGATGTTGATAAAGCTAAACCAACTAATAGTGAATTTATTGTAACTATTGCTGATAAATTACGTTTAGATTATCATAGAATTTAAAAACCAATTAGTGCTTTCTAATTGGTTTTTTGGTATTGTTTGCTAACCTCTAATGTCTCATAACTAAAAATAATTAATTGGTCACGGGAAATATCATTAGATAAAAAGACATTACGGCAATCTTTAATAATTTGTTTAGTAACAAATGATTTTATATCACCTATTGGATGGGGAATTACGTAATTATTTTCTCTTGGTTTCATTATAATACTAGGAAGTTCATTAGTCGCAAAAATGGCCCAATATTTTTTGAAAAAACTTATTACCTTTTCCTTTTCTTCTGGATTTAAATTATTTTTTGCGCATAAAAACTCAATGCTTTCTGTAGCTTTTTTTAGATCTCTATTTAAAAAGACATTTAAATATTTATAGTCATTTTCAATAAATTTTCTAAAAAAAGTAGGTGAAGATAAACCATAATATGGCGAAGAACTTAAACTAGATGCGAAAAAGAAACCCTTTGTATCACCATTGAACAAACCAAAGACATTTTTCTTTAATAAACTTATAATTTCTTTTATTTCTGATGAATTCCACAAGGGACAATCATGAGTTAGTCCATAATCATTTACTTCATTAGCTAAAGCTACATTTAAAGTATGAAATAAATAACCATTAAACCAATTATTCATAATTTTTAAATAACTATTCTCGTTAAGTCCATGTTTTTTAAAGAAATCATCAACACAATAACTAACAGCCTCGTTATAGACTTTTGAATTATCATTAACAATATTATTATTTTTATTAATAATTAAATTAAAGAAATAATTTATATCTTCTTTTGATACATCTTCCCTTGAGATAATACCTTTGGTTAAAACTAAAGTAACAAGATTTATATAATCGTAATTAGAAAGTTTTTTAAAAGTTCTAATAATACCTAAATATTCTTTTATTTTATAGTTAAATAATTCATCAAAGTTCATACTGCACCTATTTATTTAATAACCTAAACAAATTAAATGATGGCGGATTAAACAATCTAGCTTTAACATTAGTTGTTCCAATACCAGATGAAATATACATTTTCATACCATCAAAATTATAATATGTTTTAGTGTATTTATTGTCATTACTAGGAATTAAAAATTGTTTCAATAAAGGAATATTTAACTCTCCATTATGCGTATGTCCTGCTAGAACAAGATTAAATGAGCTATCTATTTGTTCTATATTACTAGGTTCATGGATTGCTATAATACTATATTTTGGATTATTTTTTTCAAAGGCTGTTTCTAAAAAACTTAATTTATCAGAAATATTAATATGATCTTTACTTGTTGATAAACCACTAATTAAGATAGATTCATCTGTTTTATTGTAAATAACTTCATAAGTATTATCTAATAACTTGAAATCCGTTTTATTTATTATTTCTTTAAAAATATCTTTGCCTAAATCATGGTCACCTGTGATAATGAATTTATATTGAGCTTTTAAGTTATTTAAAGCATCCGTTAAATTTTTAGCATCTTTTTCATTATAAACAATTTTTTTATCTAATAGATCACCATTAATAATAATAATATCAGGTTTAGATTTATTTACTTTGTTAACTAATTCCTTTAGTTGTTTAGCTTTAATAGTTGTTTTATAATGAATATCAGATAATTGCGCTATTTTAAAGCCATAAAAAGAAGCTGGAATATTGCTATCGATGATATTTATTTCATGAGCAACAATCTTTTTAGGACTTACTTTTGTAGCGTATAAAAAAATAGCTACGATAACAAATAAAAAGATAAATAAAAATTTTAACCATCGGAAACGATGTTTTTCTTTCATTGTATCACCTAGTATCATTTTAACATAATCAATAAAAAAAAAGAAGAATACATTTTTATCTTTTAAAAATAAAATTAGTGTGCTATAATATAACCAAGTTTGTTGATTAAAGACTTAGAACAAGAGGAGTAAATTAATAAGTATTTATTAGAGAGGAAAAGTCATTGGCTGAAAACTTTTCTTATTGAAAGTTGATTGAAGGTAGCTTGGGAGTCATATATTTGAATAAATAGAATATATCGTTTGCGGCGTTAACGTATTGAGGCAATAGTTTTTAGCTAATTGTGAATAAAGATGGTACCACGGTTTTCGTTCTTTAAGTTGGTACCTTTTTAATTATATAAAAAGTAATATATTCGAAGAATAATAAATAAAAGTGTAAAGGAAGTGTTATCATGTTAGAAGCAAAATACAACCATAAACAAGTTGAAGAAGGTAAATATGAAAAATGGAAAGAAAGTGGATATTTCGAAAGTGGTGATTTAACAAAGAAACCATATTGTATCGTTATTCCTCCACCTAATGTAACAGGTAAATTACATTTAGGTCATGCTTGGAATACTACTTTACAAGATATTTTAATTCGTTATAAGAAAATGAATGGCTATGATGTTTTATGGTTACCAGGTATGGATCACGCAGCTATTGCGACGGAAGCTCGTGTAGTAGCTAAATTAAAAGAGCAAGGCATAGATAAATATGAACTTGGAAGAGAAAAGTTTTTGGATGCTTGTTGGGATTGGACTCATGAATATGCTTTTAATATTCGTAAACAATGGGCTAAATTAGGTCTTTGTCTAGATTATCGTAAAGAAGCTTTTACTCTTGACGAAAATTTAACAAGAGCTGTAAAAAAGGTTTTTGTGGATTTATATAACGAAGGATTAATTTATCGTGGAGAACGTATTATAAACTGGGATCCTGTTGCGAAAACAGCTTTATCTAATGAAGAAGTTTTTTATAAAGATGATGAAGGTGCTTTTTATCACTTAAAGTATTATATTGAAAATAGTGATGCGTTTTTAGATGTCGCAACAACTCGTCCTGAAACAATGTTTGGTGATACAGCGGTTGCGGTAAACCCAAATGATGAAAGATATAAGCATTTGATTGGTAAAAATGTAATTTTGCCTGTTGTAAATAAATTAATTCCTATTATTGGTGATGAACATGCCGATCCTGAATTTGGGACAGGTGTCGTTAAAATAACACCAGCTCATGATCCTAATGACTTCGAAGTTGGTAATCGTCATAATTTAAAAAGAGTTGTCGTTATGAACGAAGATGCAACAATGAATGAAAATGCTGGTAAATATGAAGGTATGACTCGTGAAGAATGCCGTGAAGCTTTAGTTAAAGATTTACGTGAGAGTGGTATTTTAATTAATGTTGAAAAAATGGTACATAGTGTTGGTCATAGTGAGAGAACCGATACAGTTGTTGAACCATACTTATCTAAACAATGGTTTGTTAAAATGCGTCCTTTAGCAGACCGCGTTTTAAGTAATCAAAAAAAGAAAACTAAAAAGGTTAATTTTGTCCCACCACATTATGAGAAAACAATGAATCATTGGATGGAAATAACTTATGATTGGTGTATATCTCGTCAATTATGGTGGGGACATCGTATTCCTGCTTGGTATAAAGGTGATGAGGTATATGTTGGAATTAATCCTCCAAAAGGTGAAGGTTGGGTTCAAGATGAAGATGTTTTAGATACTTGGTTTAGTAGTGCTTTATGGCCTTTTGCAACTTTAGGATGGCCAAATAATACTGATGATATTGAAAGATATTATCCTAATGATGTATTAGTTACTGGTTATGATATTATTCCATTTTGGGTAAATCGTATGACTTTTCAAGCTTTAAAATTTACTGATAAACGCCCTTTTAAAGATTGTTTAATTCATGGGCTAATTCGTGATAAACAGGGGCGTAAGATGAGTAAATCTTTAGGCAATGGCGTTGATCCTATGGACATAATTGATAAGTATGGTTGTGATGCTTTAAGATTTTTCTTAACAACTAATTCTGCTCCTGGAGCTGATTTACGTTATGATGAAGATAAGATTAAATCTTCATGGAACTTTATTAATAAATTATGGAACGCTTCACGTTTTGTTTTAATGAATGTCGAAAACTTTGATGAAAAAGAATACACACTTCGTAACTTATCACTTGCCGATAAATGGATATTAGGTAAATTAAATAAGACCATTAAAGAAGTAACAAAGAATATGGAAACATATGATTTCCATAATGTGGGTAATAGCTTATACACATTTATATGGAATGATTTTTGTGACTGGTATATAGAATTATCTAAGATTGATATGTCAGCAACTAATAAAAGTGTTTTAATCAAAGTATTAACCGATATTTTAAAAATGTTACATCCTTTTATGCCTTATGTAACTGAAGAAATATATACTATGTTACCAGTTAAAGATAGTAAATCAATAATGCTTACAACTTATCCTAAACCTTTAAGAAATAATTATAATAGTGAGTTAGATAAAATAATTGAAGATATTATTGCGATTAGAAACTTAAAGGCAACTAATAATATAACCAAACAAGCTAAGGTTGAATATGAAACTAGTCCTGAATTTGAAGATATATATTGTTCACAACTTAAAATAAAAAAAGAGAATATCGGTAAAGGATCCGAAAATTATTTGAAAGCTAATTATAAATCTAAATATATTGATATAACTTACTACTATGAAGGACTTAAAGAAGATAAGACGCAGAAAGAAGAAGAAATAAAAAAATTAGAGGCATCTATTGCTCGTCGTGAACAATTACTAAGTAATGAAAATTATGTTTCTAAAGCTCCTATTAATATTGTCAATATCGATAAAGAGAAACTAGCCGAAGAAAAAGAACGCCTAGCTTTACTAAAAAAGGATAATTAAGTAAGTTATCACAAAAAAGCAAATCTTTGCTTTTTTAATTTGCAAAAATAATTAACAAATGATATATTATACTTAATCGTTTTTTAGTTAAGAAGGAGAATGTATGCAAAATCAAGATGAAATAGCTTTTGGTGATGAATTATTTTTAGATGAAAATAAAAGTAAAGAAACACCAAAAAATGGTGCTCCACAAAAAATAAAAAATTTTAAAGTTAATTTAGAAGCTAAAATATTGTCTTCAAAGAAAGTAATAATCGTACCACATCTTAACGCTGATTTTGATGCAATTGGTTCAGCTATTGGATTAACTTTTATCGTAAAAAAATTAAAAAAAGTACCAACAATTCTTATTGATGATCCTTATCAAACACTAGATCCTGGTGTTCAAAAAATTATTGGTGATGTCAAACAAGATATTTCAATTGTTAATTGTGATAGTTATTTAAAAAATAAAGATGAAAATGATTTATTTATTTTGACTGACGTTAATAAATCTAATTTAATTCCATTGCAGCAAGAATTATTAGATAAAGATAGAACTATTATTATAGATCATCATGGTACTAATGAAAAAACTATTGAAGCTACAGATACTTATATTAGTCCTACTGTATCTAGTGCATCAGAGATAATAGCTAAATTATTACTTTGTTTATTTAAAGCTAAAATATCATCACAGATGGCTAATTACCTATTAGCAGGTATTTATCTAGATACTAATAAATTAAGTAAGAATGTCTCATCAGATACGATGGCAGTTGCTTCTAAATTAATTAAAAGAGGCGCTACTATCGATTATGTAACTAGCTTATTTTCTGAAGATTTTGCTAGTGATCGTAGAGTTCAAAATTTAGTTGGGAAAGTTCAAATGTTTAATTATACCATCGCTATTACTACAGGTGATGAAAAAGAAATATATAGTAGTATTGAATTAGCAAAAGCTGCTGATTATCTTTTAAAATTTGGTGTAGCTGGTGCTTTTGCTATTGGTAATATTGATGAAAATACTATTTCTGTTAGTGCTAGATCAAAAGCTGAAATTCATGTTGGTGAAGTAATGCAACAACTAGAAGGTGGTGGTAATCAGTTTTCTGGTGCTACTAAAATAGTTAATTCAACACCTGATGAAGTATCTAAAAAATTAATGAAAATTTTAATACCCAAATATTATGTAAAATAATAAAAGTAAACGGACTCTTTAGTCTGTTTTTATTTGCAATTTTAAAAGAAAATAGTATAATTAAATAAGAAAATAGTAAAAAATTAAGGAGGGAATATGCTTTTAATAGAATATCCTAAATGTTCAACATGTAAAAAGGCAGAAAAATGGCTAGATGATAATGGTATAGCTTATGAAAAAAGAGATATAATTAAAGATCATCCTAACAAAGAAGAGTTAAAAACTTGGATTGCTAGAAGTGGTCTTAATGTTAAAAACTTTTTTAATACAAGTGGTTTAAAATATCGTGAATTAAACCTTAAGGATAAGTTAGATAGTATGTCATTAGAAGAGAAAATAGAACTTTTAGCTACTGATGGGATGTTAGTTAAAAGACCATTGCTTATTTCTGATGATACTATATTAGTAGGATTTAAAGAAAAGCAATGGTTTGAAAAAGTAGAAAAATAACTAAAGAAAAATTACTTGTTTTTTCTTCTTGTTCATGATATGTTAATAAAGTAGGAGTGGTTATATGACTCATAAAAATGATTTTGATGAAGTATTACTTTCTAATCAAAGTGATGAACTAACTAAAATGTTTACTGAAAACTATGTATCTTTAGTGTTAGAAGATTTATTTACTAATATAAAAGATACTAAAAAAGCTGAGGATACAATTAATAGTGTTGATAAATTATTATATTATTTAAATGCTCTTTTATCAAAGCTAAGAGAACAAAATAAACTTAACGAAGTATTAGGTGGCGAATTTGATGTAAATGCTTCATCTATTTATAAAACTGATAAAATAGAGATACCTTTTTATTTAGAACTTGACTTGATGATTGGCTTAATCGAAATTTATTATGTTAATAAATGTGATGATATTGATGAAATACTATTAATGGTTGAAAAACTTAAAATGATTAGAAATGAAGTTAGCAATTTAGATTATAATGATATTTTCTTACCTTCAGAACGTGAAAATGGCTTTGCTTTTAGTGATATTTTAGCGTCTTGTGGCAATTTTAAAATTGAATTAAAAGAAATCTATGGATTAAAATGTCTTGGTGTTAGTATTGCAACTAGGAAAATAGGCGAAAAATATATTTATTCTGATGCCCAACCTTTTTATGAAAAAGATGCGATAACAATAGGACGTTGGAAGCAACAAAATATTAATAGATTAATTGAAATAGCTGGGAAATATTTTGTTGACTATGAGGATGCGAAAAAACATCATGAAGAAGGTGTTGATATAGTACCACCTAGTTTTCTAATTGAAGAAAAAATAGTTGATCAAGATATCGATCCTAATATTCTTATGTATTTAACTAAGATTGGCTATTTAAGAGATCATTATGAAGACCAATATGACTTAGCTTTAGCAGCGTCATCATATTTAGATGAAATCGAAAAAATTGAAACATTAAAAACATCAAAGGATTTTGCGATTGATATGGCCTATATTAGATACCGATATATGAATCCGCTTTGGAAAATTTTAAATCATAAAAGAAAACCTGAATATATTGATTTTGAAACTTTAACGGAAGATGAAATATCTAATCTTTATGTTGGAAGGAAACGATAATAGATGAATCTAAATGAATTATTTAATGATTATATTGAAGAGTTTAAAAAGTTAGATACGAAAGATAAAAGAAAACATCTTATTGGTACAACTAAAGAACTTTTAGATACTTTTGAAGAATTGGCTCATATTGATAATATTAAAATTAACTATTTAAAGAGTAATGAAGTTATTAGTGATGATGAAGATATATCGGAAGAAGAATTTTTAAAAAGAGAATTAATTTACTTAGAGGCTGCGAAAAACGTTATTGGACAATATTTGCAACAAAAAAATGTATAAAAATGTCTTTTCTTGACAAACTTTTAGTCTTTTTGAGAGAAAATGGTTGTTTCTCTTTTTTTATTGTGTTAGAATTATTTTATGGTAGAGTACCATGAAATAAGTAGAGTAATGAGGAGTGGAAATATGAATTGTAAAAATTGTGGAACCCCAGTTAGTGCTGGTATTAAGTTTTGTCCTTCTTGTGGTAGTCCAATTGAAGATGGACAACCTCAAATGAATAATGCTAATCAAAATTTGACACCACCAACGGGTATTGTTAACCAAACAACTTATAATCAACAACCAAGTATGAATACTAGTCAACCTCAGCAACCAGCAAATAATATGCCTTATAATCAACAACCTGTTATGAGTCCATATACAAATATGAATAATAAAAAGAACAATAATAAGATTTTTATTATTGTAGGTGTTGTGGTAGGTATTATTTTATTTGCGATTATTGTAGGTAGTATGATTAGTAATAGTAAAGATAGTAAATCAGGTAGTAGTAACGCAAATGGAAGTACTAATACTAATAGTAGTTCAAATACAAATACAAATTATACAGAAATAACTTTAAATGACTATAAATTTCAAGTTCCATCAAATTATACAGGAACAATATCTAATGGTCGTTTACAGTTAACTGGTGTTGATGGAAAATCTGTTGCTTTGATAGGTATTATTAATGGTAATTATACGCAAATAGCTTCATCACAAAGTTATATTAAAAGTTATATGCAAAATTCAGGTTATACTGTAAATAAAATTGGTACTAAAACAATTAGTGGTCGTGAATTTGTTGTTGGTGAAGTATCACAAAGTGGTAAGAATATGTTAATGGGTTATACTAAGTTAGATAATAATAGATTATTTATGTTAGTAGTTGCTAATATTTATTATACAATTGATTATAACTTATTTAATGATGTGGTTCCAATTATCATAACAGCTCGTGCTAATTAATTAAAAGAAATTCATAGTAATTTCTTTTTTTGATTTATCATAAATGATATAATATATATATGGTGATTATATGATTGAAAAAAGAATTGATGAGTTAATAAAAATTATTAATCAAGCAAATTATGATTATCATACATTAGATAATCCAACTATTACAGATCAAGAATATGACGATTATTATGCCGAATTAGTTAAATTAGAAAAACTACATCCTGAATTAGTTAGGGATAACTCACCAACAACTAGAATTGGATCACAAGTAATTAATAGTTTTGTTAAAGTTGTTCATGAGATACCAATGATGTCACTAGCTGATATTTTTAGTGAAGAAGAAGTAATTGATTTTGATGAAAAAATACGTAAAGTAATTCCTCATCCAAATTATGTATGTGAATTAAAAATAGATGGTTTATCTGTCTCATTAGTTTATGAAAAAGGACAATTAGTAAGAGGCGCAACCAGAGGAGATGGTGTTACTGGTGAAGATATAACCCACAATGTTAAAACGATAAAATCGGTTCCTTTATCTTTACCAACCGATATCGATATCGAAGTACGTGGCGAAATATATATGTCTAAGGCTTCTTTTAATAATTTAAATGAAAAAAGACGTGAAAAAGGTGAAAAATTATTTGCTAATCCTCGTAATGCTGCTGCTGGTTCAGTTCGTCAATTAGACTCAAAAGTAGCTGCTAAAAGAAATTTGGGGACTTTTCTATATCATTTACCAAATGCTAATCGTTATGGTATTGATACTCAGTATCATGCCTTACAATATATGAAAGAATTAACTTTTGTTGTTAATCCTAATATTAAGCACGCTAAGAATATTAATGAGGTTATTGACTATATAAATTATTGGCAACAACATCGTTCTTCCTTACCTTATGAAATTGATGGAATTGTTATTAAAGTTGACAATCTAAATGATCAAAGTAAATTAGGCTATACAGCTCGTGTCCCTAAATGGGCTATTGCCTATAAATTTCCAGCAGAAGAAGTCTTAACTAAATTAATTAATATCGAATTTTGTGTAGGTCGTACAGGTAAAATAACTCCTCGAGCTGATTTAATTCCCGTTCATCTTGCTGGTTCTGTTATCAGTAGCGTAACACTTCATAATGAAGATTATATAAAAGAAAAAGATATTAGAATTGGTGATACTATTTCAATTCACAAAGCTGGTGATGTTATACCTGAAGTAGTAGAAGTTAAAAAAGAACGCCGAAGTGGCGATGAAATACCATTTAAAATGGCAACTAATTGTCCAATATGTGGTAGTGAACTAATTAGAAAAGAAAGTGAAGCCGCCTATTTTTGTCTAAATCCTAAATGTGATGCTAGAAAAATAGAAGGTTTAATTCATTATGCAAGTCGTGATGCAATGTATCTAGAAGGTTTTGGAGACAATATTGTAGAAGATTTCGATAATCGTGGT